>NZ_CP115125.1:0-161895 GCF_056673335.1 Enterobacter cloacae complex sp. HYC033_NIDB
GTCGTCCGACCTCCCGTGCTGTACTGTCGGGGTACCAGCCCTGTTGCCGCCGCAAAGTCACGGCTGCTGGCGTACTGCTTCCCGTCGCCAATCTCAGTTGAAATAGTACTGGCAGTCAGCGTTCCAACGCAGGGAATACTCAGCAAGCGCTGTCCAACCTCATCTTCGTCCAACTTTCGTTTCAACTGAGATTCCAGATCTTTAATCTGCTCAACAAGATAGTGATAATGCTGTTGTAATTTCAGCAGTAACTGGCTGAGATAAAGAGGCAAACTACTGTCCTCAAGAAGGGTACTCAGTCGACTAATAACGGCAGCACCTCGCGGAACGCTGATACCAAATTCCAGCAGAAAAGCATGCATCTGATTAGTTGTTTTCACCTTATCCTGAACCAGGGATTCACGGACACGATGCAGAGCTCGCATTGCCTGCTGAGATTCGGTTCTGGGCTGCACGAAACGCATAGATGGACGTGATGCTGCTTCACAGATAGCTTCAGCATCAACGAAGTCATTTTTGTTGCTTTTAACGAATGGGCGGACAAATTGCGGTGATATCAGCTTTGGAAAATGCCCTAACTCTTCCAGCTTGCGTGCCATAAAGTGAGAACCGCCACAGGCTTCCATCGCGATGGTTGTTGCCGGGCATGTCGCCAGAAATTCGATTAGCTTTGGTCGGGTGAATTTTTTACGGTAAACGGCCTTCCCACGATGATCCTGACAATGAATATGGAAAGAGTTCTTACCCAGATCGATACCAATAAGCGCAATGTTTTCCATGATGGTTCTCCGAATGAAAGCCTGTCCTCAGCATAGTACTGGGAAGGAGGGAGTGACCATCTCATTAAATAAAGCACGCTAAGCCGGTTGCAGCGGTCGTAGCGGCCTGAACTTGCCCGCGCCGATCTTGGCGCTGCTGCGCCAGAGGTAATCGCCGGTGAGGTTGATGTGCTCCCAACCGAGCGGCGACAGGTACTGCAACAGCGCGTCATCAACGGCATGGCCGTTGCCACGCAGCGCGTGCGCAGCCCGTTCCAGATAGACCGTGTTCCACAACACGACGGCAGCCGTTACCAGATTGAGGCCGCTAGCCCGGTAGCGCTGCTGCTCGAAACTGCGGTCGCGGATTTCACCCAGGCGGTTGAAAAACACTGCCCTGGCCAGCGCATTGCGCGCCTCGCCCTTGTTCAGGCCGGCATGCACGCGGCGGCGCAGTTCCACGCTTTGCAGCCAGTCCAGGATGAACAGCGTGCGCTCGATGCGGCCCAGCTCGCGGAGCGCCACGGCCAGGCCGTTCTGGCGTGGGTAGCTGCCGAGCTTTCGGAGCATCAGGGAGGCCGTCACCGTGCCCTGCTTGATCGAGGTGGCCAGCCGCAGGATTTCGTCCCAATGGGCGCGGACGTGCTTGATGTTGAGCGTGCCGCCGATCATGGGTTTCAGCGCGTCATAGGCGGCGTCGCCCTTCGGGATGTAGAGCTTGGTGTCGCCCAGGTCGCGGATGCGCGGCGCGAAGCGGAAGCCCAGGAGGTGCATCAGGGCGAAGACGTGATCGGTGAAGCCCGCCGTGTCGGTGTAATGCTCCTCGATCCGCAAGTCGGACTCGTGGTACAGCAGGCCGTCGAGCACGTAGGTCGAATCGCGCACGCCGACGTTCACGACCTTGGTGTGAAATGGCGCGTACTGGTCAGAAATGTGGGTGTAGAACGTCCGCCCTGGGCTGCTCCCGTATTTCGGGTTGATGTGGCCGGTGCTCTCGGCCTTGCTGCCGGTGCGGAAGTTCTGGCCGTCCGACGATGAGGTGGTGCCGTCGCCCCAGTGCTCGGCGAAGGGATGGCGGAACTGTGCGTTGACCAGATCGGCCAGCGCCGCCCCGTAGGTTTCGTCGCGGATGTGCCAGGCTTGCAGCCAAGCCAGCTTGGCGTAGGTCGTGCCGGGGCAAGACTCCGCCATCTTGGTCAGGCCCAGGTTGATCGCGTCGGCGAGGATCGTGGTCAGCAACAGGTTCTTGTCTTTGGCCGGGTCGCCCGATTTCAGATGCGCGAAATGCCGAGTGAAGCCCGTCCATTCGTCCACCTCCAGCAGCAGTTCGGTGATCTTGACGTGCGGCAGGATCATTGCCGTCTGGTCGATCAGCGCTTGGGCGGTGTCGGGTACCGCCGCGTCGAGCGGCGTGATCTTCAAGCCTGACTCGGTGATGATGGCGTCCGGCAGCTCGTTGGCCGTCGCCATACGGTTGACGGTGGCAAGCTGTGTTTCCAGCAGCGTCAGCCGGTCGTTCAGGTACCGGTTGCAGTCGGTGGCCACGGCCAGCGGCAATTCGCTGGCCTGCTTGAGGCTGGCGAATTTCGCGGGCGGCACCAGGTAGTCCTCGAAGTCCTTGAACTGGCGCGACCCCTGCACCCAGATGTCGCCGGAACGCAACGCGTTCTTCATCTCCGACAGCGCGCACAGTTCGTAGTAGCGCCGGTCGATGCCGGTGTCGGTCATGACCAGCTTCTGCCAGCGCGGCTTGATGAACTCGGTCGGCGCGTCGGCGGGCACCTTGCGGGCGTTGTCGCTGTTCATGCCGCGCAGCACCTCGATGGCGTCGAGCACGTCCTTCGCGGCGGGAGCGGCCCGCAGCTTGAGCACGGCAAGGAATTCCGGCGCGTAGCGGCGCAGCGTGGCGTAGCTTTCGCCGATGCGGTGCAGGAAATCGAAGTCCTCGGGCTGCGCAAGCTTCTGCGCTTCGGTGACGCTCTCGGCGAAGGCATCCCAGGACATGACGGCCTCGATGGCGGCGAACGGATCGCGGCCCGCCTGCTTGGCCTCGATCAGCGCCTGGCCGATGCGGCCGAACAGCCGCACCTTGGCGTTGATCGCCTTGCCGGACGCCTGGAATTGCTGCTGATGCTTGTTCTTGGCGGCGTTGAACAGCTTGCCCAGGATGCGGTCGTGCAGGTCGATGATTTCGTCGGTGACGGTGGCCATGCCCTCGATGGCAAGCGCCACCAGGGTGGCATAGCGTCGCTGCGCCTCGAACTTGGCCAGGTCGGCGGGCGTCATCTGGCCACCCTCACGGGCGATCTTGAGCAGGCGGTTCTGGTGCACCGACCGCTCGATGCCAGAAGGCAGGTCGAGCGCCTGCCACGCTTTGAGGCGTTCGATGTGTTCCAGCATGTGCCGCGAATTCGGTTTGACGGGCGATTGGCGCAGCCAGGCCAGCCAGGTCGTTTTGCCGTTGTCCCGACGCTTGAGCAGATCGTCGAGGCGGCGGCGATGCGCGTCCGACAGCGGTTCGGCCAAGGCATCGTAGATGCGCCGGTTGGCGCGGGTGATTGCTTCGGCGCTCGCCCGCTCGACGGCGTTGAGGGCAGGCAGAATGACCGACTGCTGCCGCAGGTGCTCGATCAAGGTGCTGGCCAGCACGATGCCCTTGTCGGTCTGCAAGGCCATCTCGGTCAGCAACTGGACGGCCTGCCGGTAGTGGCCCATGGTAAAGGGCTGGAAGCCGAACACCGTTTGCAGTTCGACCAGGTGCTCGCGCCGGGTCTGCTCCCGCTGCCCGTATTCGTCCCAGCTTTCGACGCTGACCTTGAGCTGGTCGGCGACCAGTTTCAACAAGGGCGGAAACGGCGGCTCATCGACGCCCAGGATGACACCAGGAAAGCGCAGGTAACAGAGCTGCACGGCGAAGCCCAGCCGGTTGGCCGGGCCGCGCCGCTGCCGGATGATGGAGAGGTCGGTTTCGCTGAACGTGTAGTGACGGATCAACTCATCCTTGGTGTCCGGCAACGCCAGCAGGCTTTCGCGCTCGGCGGCGGACAGGATTGAACGACGTGGCATATTTACTGATCCGTTCTCAAGTATTGATACAGGGTTTCGCGACTGATTCCGAATTCACGAGCCAGCTTGGTCTTTTGCTCGCCAGCCTCGACACGTTGGCGCAGTTCGGCAATACGCTCAGACGACAGGGATTTCTTCCTGCCACGGTAGGCCCCGCGCTGCTTGGCGAGCGCGATGCCCTCGCGCTGCCGCTCGCGGATCAAGGCGCGTTCGAACTCGGCGAACGCGCCCATTACCGACAGCATCAGGTTCGCCATCGGCGAGTCCTCGCCGGTGAAGGTCAAATGCTCCTTAAGGAACTCGATGCGTACGCCGCGCTGGGTGAGGCCCTGCACCAGGCGGCGCAGGTCGTCGAGGTTGCGCGCCAGACGATCCATGCTGTGCACCACGACCGTGTCGCCTTCGCGCACGAAGGCGAGCAGCCGTTCCAGTTCGGGCCGCCGTGTGTCCTTGCCCGACGCCTTGTCGGTGAACACTTTATCCACCTGGATCTGTTCGAGCTGCCGTTCTGGGTTCTGGTCGAAGCTGCTGACGCGGACGTAACCGATGCGCTGACCGTGCAAGGGGCACTGTTGCAAAGTTAGCGATGAGGCAGCCTTTTGTCTTATTCAAAGGCCTTACATTTCAAAAACTCTGCTTACCAGGCGCATTTCGCCCAGGGGATCACCATAATAAAATGCTGAGGCCTGGCCTTTGCGTAGTGCACGCATCACCTCAATACCTTTGATGGTGGCGTAAGCCGTCTTCATGGATTTAAATCCCAGCGTGGCGCCGATTATCCGTTTCAGTTTGCCATGATCGCATTCAATCACGTTGTTCCGGTACTTAATCTGTCGGTGTTCAACGTCAGACGGGCACCGGCCTTCGCGTTTGAGCAGAGCAAGCGCGCGACCATAGGCGGGCGCTTTATCCGTGTTGATGAATCGCGGGATCTGCCACTTCTTCACGTTGTTGAGGATTTTACCCAGAAACCGGTATGCAGCTTTGCTGTTACGACGGGAGGAGAGATAAAAATCGACAGTGCGGCCCCGGCTGTCGACGGCCCGGTACAGATACGCCCAGCGGCCATTGACCTTCACGTAGGTTTCATCCATGTGCCACGGGCAAAGATCGGAAGGGTTACGCCAGTACCAGCGCAGCCGTTTTTCCATTTCAGGCGCATAACGCTGAACCCAGCGGTAAATCGTGGAGTGATCGACATTCACTCCGCGTTCAGCCAGCATCTCCTGCAGCTCACGGTAACTGATGCCGTATTTGCAGTACCAGCGTACGGCCCACAGAATGATGTCACGCTGAAAATGCCGGCCTTTGAATGGGTTCATGTGCAGCTCCATCAGCAAAAGGGGATGATAAGTTTATCACCACCGACTATTTGCAACAGTGCCAATTTTATTACCAGGAACCACAACACTCTCCAGAGTGATCACCGAAATCCGCGAACGAGCAGCAAACCGTCTTTGGCAAAGATTACTGGCATTGCCCAATGATGAACAGAAACGACAACTGGATGAATTACTGAGCTTTAGTGAAGGTCAGAGAGTATCCATGTTCGAGCAACTGAAAAAAGGTCCTGTGACAGTCAGTAGTCCTGCATTTAACGATGCACTTGATCGTTATAACAAATTGCACCAACTGGGTTTTCAGCAACTTGATTTTACAGGCCTTCCACCGGCTCAGCTAAAAAGTCTTGCTCGCTATGCCAATGTAACCTCGGTAAAAAAGATAGTTCGTATCCCCATGAAGAAACGTACAGCGATACTTATTGCCTTTGTTAAATCATTGGAGGTCATTGCGCTGGATGAAGCCATCGATGTTTTGGATATGCTAATCACTAATATTGCGGGAGAGGCTAAAAAAGCAGGGCAAAAGAAGCGGTTGAGGACGTTGAAGGATTTGGACCGCTCTTCGTTGATACTGGCAAAAGCCTGTGCACTCCTGCTGGATGAGGTAACTGATGATTCCCACCTCCGAAAATCAATTTTTTCCTGCATTTCCAAAGAAAGACTGGCTGAGTCGGTAAAAATGGTCAATGAGTTGGCCCGACCGGCAGACAATAATTTCCAAGATGAAATGATTGAACAATATGGGCGCGTTCGCCGTTTTCTACCCAGAGTTCTTCGGGAATTAACTTTTCTGGCCGCCCCGGCGGGAGAACATACTCTGGCAGCTTTTAACTATTTATCGTCGCTAGGCGCTTCAAGAAAGCACATCCTTGACGATGCTCCAAAAAATATTATTACCGGCCCCTGGAAGCGTTTGGTTTTTGACGAAGAAGGCCGAGTAAGACGGCCTGGCTATTCACTATGTCTACTTGAGCGGTTTCAGGATGCATTAAGGCGGCGGGATATTTATCTTGAGAATAGCGATCGTTGGGGAGATCCACGGTCAAAGCTATTACAAGGGACAGAATGGCAAGCTCAACGCGTCTCTGTCTGTCGAGCATTAGGCCACCCTGTCAATGCTCAGCAGGCAACAGAAAAGCTTGCTCAGCAGTTAGATTTTGCCTGGAAAGCGGTAGCTGATAGCTTTGATGATAATGCGTCAGTCCATATCGAATACGGGGGGAAACATCCTACGTTGACTATCAGCAGCCTAGAGAAACTGGATGAATCACCAAGTCTGATAGCTCTCAACAGACAAGTCAGAGGTCTTTTACCTTTGGTGGATCTGACTGAGCTCTTACTGGAAATCAATGCCCATACAGGATTTGCCGAAGAATTTACTCATGTCAGCGAGTCTAATGCGCGAGCGAAAGATCTGCATATCAGCATTTGTGCTGTATTACTGGCAGAAGCCTGCAACATTGGCTTTGAACCATTAATTAAGCACAATATTCCATCATTAACCCGGCATCGTCTTAGTTGGGTGAAACAAAATTATTTTCGGTCAGAAACCCTTATCAAAGCGAATGCTCGCCTGGTTGATTACCAGGCTACGCTCAGTCTCGCTCAGCGATGGGGTGGTGGAGAGGTCGCATCTGCTGATGGTATGCGTTTTGTTACGCCAGTAAAAACGATTAACGCCGGACCCAATAGAAAATACTTTGGCTCTGATCGTGGAATTACCTGGTACAACTTTATCTCCGATCAGTTTTCTGGTTTTCACGGCATTGTTGTCCCAGGTACGTTGAGAGACTCAATCTTTGTTCTGGAGGGTTTACTTGAACAGCAAACGGGGTTAAATCCACAGGAAATTATGACTGATACAGCAGGTGCCAGTGATTTGATATTCGGTCTGTTCTGGTTGTTGGGATACCAGTTTTCCCCACGTCTGGCGGATGCCGGAGATGCCGTTTTCTGGCGAGTGGATAAAAATGCGAATTACGGCCCTCTCGATGAATTGGCCCGTGGTTGCATCAATCTAGCACTGATTGAGGCTAACTGGGACGATATGATGCGGATTGCGGGTTCTCTTAAATTGGGAACTGTACAAGCATCAGAGCTAATCCGTAGTTTATTGAAGAGCACGCGCCCGTCTAGTTTGGCGCAGGCCATCATTGAAGCTGGGCGAATAAATAAAACGCTATACCTGCTGAATTATATTGATGATGAAGATTATCGTCGCCGAATACTAACGCAACTAAACCGGGGTGAAGGGAGACACAGTGTGGCTCGCGCCATTTGCCATGGTCAACGTGGTGAAATCAGAAAACGCTATCGCGAAGGGCAAGAGGATCAACTTGGATCATTGGGACTGGTAACAAATACTGTTGTTTTATGGAATACGCTGTATATGCAGGAAGCCCTTGGACATATTAATACAGATAGCCAGCCTACTGAAATTAACGAAGAAGATATATCCAGATTATCACCGCTGATGCACGGTCATATCAATATGTTAGGGCATTACTCATTCACCTTGTCTGAAAACGTGATGAATGGTGAATTAAGGCCTTTAAATCAACATGTTAATGAATATGTAGACTCTTAGCGTAGGTTTTCGCCCCATTGGACCTCAAACCCCTAACGTAGTGGTCTCCAAGAACATTCAGGACTGATCCCAGGCGTCGATGGTCAAGACCTGATCGGCAGGACAGGCGGCTACGCGGTCGGGAACTGGATGGTGTTCAGTCTCATGCCGACCCCATTCGATTGATCGCGTCGCTTGCGGCACGCTGCGACGCAAGGAGGTTTGCGACCTGGTTTAGCAGCCGTGTCCGCTGCATGTCTGTTACCTATCTCCCCGACCGCTCATTGGACCAACTCCAGAGATTGGGCTCTATCGCTCAGCCAATACGAAACCGGCATTGGCTGATGCCACAACCGAGACTAACACAAATGGCTCGGTACCTGTATTTCGCGCCCCGTGCACTTGGCCCGGTCTTGCCACGGCTATCTCACCTTCCCTGAGGGCACGAACAATCCCATTGCCCTGAAAGTAATCAGCCATTCCCGACAAAACAGTCCACGTGTCTTGGCCGTGAGGATGAATGTGAGCCGCAATTTCCTGCCCGGGATGGACATGCCAAACCACGATAATTGAGTCTCGGGTTTCAAGCACAACGGAACGAATAGGCTCGCCTTCGGACGGCTGAACATACTCGGCTACAGAAAATATTCTCGATTCAACAGTCATCGGAGATCCCTCTTTCACAGTGCCCCCAGACAGGCTGGATATGAGTTCTAACTCGAATTTGAACGGGAGGCTGGTCGTGCGGTCGTGCAGTTGCCGATGAGCGTGTCGGCTGCTGCTTCCTTGCCCACCAGCGAACCAGACGGTCGCATGCGCATCCTTTCTTATCGAAACTCGTTGAGATGATATGCAATCAAGAATAGAATTTCAAGAACTATTTTCGAGAATCGCAATGCCTTGATTCCCGTGCCGCGCCGGTTGCCTTGGCGGGCTTGTCACAAACCTACGTTTTCAAGAAGAAGGAAACCGCATGCCCCGCCGTTCGATCCTCTCCGCCGCCGAGCGCGAAAGCCGGCACTGTTGCAAAGTTAGCGATGAGGCAGCCTTTTGTCTTATTCAAAGGCCTTACATTTCAAAAACTCTGCTTACCAGGCGCATTTCGCCCAGGGGATCACCATAATAAAATGCTGAGGCCTGGCCTTTGCGTAGTGCACGCATCACCTCAATACCTTTGATGGTGGCGTAAGCCGTCTTCATGGATTTAAATCCCAGCGTGGCGTCGATTATCCGTTTCAGTTTGCCATGATCGCATTCAATCACGTTGTTCCGGTACTTAATCTGTCGGTGTTCAACGTCAGACGGGCACCGGCCTTCGCGTTTGAGCAGAGCAAGCGCGCGACCATAGGCGGGCGCTTTATCCGTGTTGATGAATCGCGGGATCTGCCACTTCTTCACGTTGTTGAGGATTTTACCCAGAAACCGGTATGCAGCTTTGCTGTTACGACGGGAGGAGAGATAAAAATCGACAGTGCGGCCCCGGCTGTCGACGGCCCGGTACAGATACGCCCAGCGGCCATTGACCTTCACGTAGGTTTCATCCATGTGCCACGGGCAAAGATCGGAAGGGTTACGCCAGTACCAGCGCAGCCGTTTTTCCATTTCAGGCGCATAACGCTGAACCCAGCGGTAAATCGTGGAGTGATCGACATTCACTCCGCGTTCAGCCAGCATCTCCTGCAGCTCACGGTAACTGATGCCGTATTTGCAGTACCAGCGTACGGCCCACAGAATGATGTCACGCTGAAAATGCCGGCCTTTGAATGGGTTCATGTGCAGCTCCATCAGCAAAAGGGGATGATAAGTTTATCACCACCGACTATTTGCAACAGTGCCTTTATATTCAGGAGGCACTGGCATGGACAAGAGAGTGATATTTGCGGTTGCCGGCTCGGGCAAGACCACGCTGCTGATACGACGGTTGAGTGAGGACCGGAGGACGCTGCTCCTGACCTTCACCGTGAATAATGAAGCGCATCTGCGGGCGCAGATTATCAGACGTTTTGGCTTTATCCCGGACGGGATCAGGGTGATGACCTGGTTTGAGTTTCTGCACGGTTTTTGCTTCCGGCCTTACCTGCAGGAGCAGCTGGTATCGCGTGGCCTGAGCTTCGACCAGCCCCCACCCAGAATACCGCGCACGAATGCCCGGCATTATCAGGATCCCGCCGGACGGCTGTATCACCGGAGGCTCGCACACTTGCTGACAGCCCGCGGGCTGCTGCCGGATATCCGTACCCGGCTTGCCCGTTACTACGATGAACTGCTTGTCGATGAAGTCCAGGACTTTGCCGGACATGACTTTAATTTTCTGCTGGAGCTCTGCCGCGCGGAAATCACTGTGCTCTGTTGCGGCGATTTTTATCAACATACCTTTGATACAAGCCATGACGGCAACGTTAATTCAACGCTGCACGATGACATTACGCGATATGAGGCCCGCTTCGACGCAGCAGGTTTCAAGGTTGACCGGGACACGCTCAACCGAACATGGCGTTGCTCAGCTTCAGTGTGCGAGTTTATCACCGGGCAACTGAACATCCGTATCGCTGCCCATGGGAGACATGCCACCCTGATTGAAACGATCACAGATGCAGAGCGCACAGCCACCCTGCACGCCGATAATACGGTGATTAAGCTCTTCTATCGTGAACATCACCGTTACGGCTGCTATTCCATGAACTGGGGCGTCAGTAAAGGGCTCGACCACTTTAAGGATGTCTGCATTGTGATGGGATCCTCCCACTGGAAACTTCTAACCCGTCAGGAACTGGCAGCCCTTCCACCGTCGTCCCGTAACAGGCTGTACGTGGCATGCTCACGGGCGCGCGGCAACATTTATTTTGTTCCCGAAACTCATCTGCGCCGATTCCGAAATTGAGTTAGCTGCTTCTCAGTAGGGCACAATTCCGAAATAAAGCTGTATGGCCAACGACGTCACTTCAGGCTGGAAAAGTGCGGATCCGGTTTTGGTATTTTTCGGATCTGCGATGGATAAATGAGAAAACAGGATATGCACAGCATATCCATATGCCATGCATCTGCATATGTGACACCTATACAAATCAATCCGGCAGGCATATACTGCACATATGCACTCACACATCATGCATGATCAGCCGGAGGAACATCCATGCGCACAGTTTCTATATTTAAAAACGGCAATAACCGCGCCATCCGTCTGCCCCGGGACCTGGATTTTGACGGCGTCAGCGAGCTGGAGATCGTCCGGGAAGGGGACAGCATCATTCTGCGTCCCGTCCGGCCGACCTGGGGCTCATTCGCGCAGCTGGACAGGGCCGATCCGGACTTTATGGCGGAGCGTGAGGATGTGGTCAGCGATGAAGGACGCTTTGAGCCATGAAGAAAACCTGGATGCTCGACACTAACATCTGCTCGTTCATCATGCGCGAGCAGCCGGCAGCGGTGCTGAAGCGCCTGGAGCAGGCGGTGCTGCGCGGTGATCGCATCGTGGTCTCGGCCGTGACGTACGCCGAGATGCGCTTCGGCGCCACCGGCCCGAAGGCCTCGCCGCGCCATATTCAGCTGGTCGACGCGTTCTGCGCGCGCCTCGATGCTGTCCTGCCCTGGGACCGCGCCGCGGTGGACGCCACGACGGACATCCGGGTGGCGCTGCGCCTCGCCGGGACGCCGATCGGCCCGAACGACACGGCCATTGCCGGGCACGCCATCGCGGCCAGTGCCGTCCTGGTGACGAACAATGTGAGAGAGTTTGCGCGGGTCCCGGGCCTGATGCTGGAAGACTGGGTAAAATAAAACCGAAAAAAAATGTCGTTACGGAGACGACAGACATGAATGCTGAACACCCGAACTACGGCTGGCTTTTCAGTGAACGGGGTTCGAGGTCCAATGATGTAAAAAACCACGCTAAGAGGTTAATTCATTGTTTGTATTGAAATTTAACGGTCTTAACTCGCCCTTCAAAAATATCTTCTGGTAACGAAAACGTATAGCAAGTCGAGGAAAATATCTGGAAGGCAGCATCGGCGAACAAATTTCTTTGTATCGTGAAAACTTTCCCGAAAACTAGGAGGAAATGGAAGAGGATGGTTTCTGACGAAAAAATGCCCTGGCGGCATAGTCTGGATCCATGACTATGGCTATGAAGACTGGACCTGATACACCGCTAGTCATAACGACTCTTCGGAGCCGTTAAGCAGTCACTCGCCAATACGAAGGTCAAATAAAGTTACGCAATGACCACCCGCCAGACTCCCCCTGAAAGGGGGGAGAATGCGCGGGCAAATGTTCAGGCCATCATTCGGCCGCCTGTGATTTACAAGGGTTAGCGTCGTCAGTCTTCAGAGTTCATGGTCCCACGGCGGGTTAGCCCCTGGCCTGGAGACCGTCACCGCGGCGGCACGCATACCGAGATTGATCGCGCGGCGCACCTGCTCTCGTGACAATGTGACTAATTTAGGCTTCTCAAGGAGTCCGGCCTGCGAAAGGCTGGCGAGAATACCGGCATTGACCGTGTCCCCGGCGCCGACGGTATCGGCAACCGTTACGCGAACTCCTGGAACATGAAGATGGAAATTAGCGGTCCAGGCATCGGCGCCGTCAGCCCCGCGGGTGACCACAATAAGTTTTGGTCCCAGAGCAAGCCAACGGCGTATGACCTCGTGTTCTTCGCCGGGTTCGGCAAACCACGCGAGGTCCTCATCGGAAAGCTTGACGATATCCGCTAGGGCAATCATCCGCATCATGCGCGCTAGGTGTTTCTGCCGGTCCAGGATGAAGATTTCACGGATATTGGGATCGAGGAACATCACCCGGCGCGGCGCCTCTCTTACCATCAGCTCTTCATAAACGCTGCCGCACGGTTCGGCTATCAGGCTGATGCAGCCGAACAGGACGGCAGATACGTCATCACCGAGCGTCGGCAGGTCGCTTTCAGTCAGCATTCTGCCGGCGCTATTCTCATCGTAAAAGGTATAGCGCGCCTGTCCGCCTTCCAGCCTGACAAAGGCCAGCGTGGTCGGTAGCGGTGCGCGGGTTGAGGGCGAATAATCCACGCCAGAGGCCTCAAGCGTGTGGCGCAGCATGTCACCCATAAAATCGTCCGATAAACCGGAAAACAGCGCGACCGCTATCCCCTGGCGCCCCAGGGCAATGGCGGTATTGAACGCCGCGCCGCCGACGCAGGGCGTAAAGGCGGGAGCATTTTCACGGCTCCGGCAGGGCAGCATATCGATCAGGGCTTCTCCGCAGCAAAGGATCATGGCTTTTCCTCCTGACTCACCGCGACCTGCGGCGGCGTTTCCAGATTGTCGGCTACCTGCATCCAGTTGTCAGCGAATATCCCGCAGGCGGTTTTGATATCAACCCCGACCGGAAGCTCCGGACACTCGTTTTCCCCGTTGCTGCCCCAGTTCACCCAACCGGACTGACGGCGCTGGACTATCTGAAACGCGCCGGAGGGGCGGGAGGTCCACCAGATCATCGCCCGGCCGCTCGCTGAATCGTACTCGACGGTTTTACTGGCTGGTCCCGGGAACACGGTTTCATCCGGCACAGCGGAAACGTTGACGGGAGAATCAGTCAGGTGCCATTTCCGTTCATTCAGGTCGGCTCGTACGTGCGCCCGGGCGCGCACTACGCCAAGCCTTTCGCGGATTTCAGTTTCATCCAGCACGTTTTCCCAGCGGCAGAACATTCGCCAGTAAAGATCCCAATGAGCGGAGGCCATATCGGCGAGCTGTTCGCGGAATTCGGCAAATTTCGGACTCTGGTTTTCAGAGGTGGTAACGGTATGAGCCACCATGGCGACCAGCTCTTCGGCGTAGGGATCGCCTGCGCGATAGCGGGTACCGCCGTAGGCCGCGAAGCGGTCAAACAGCAGTTTTCCCGGACCGCTTTCAAACTCGTCGCCGACGGTGATCTTGTTGGTCACTGAACGCCCGTTAATGACCGTCGAAAAGTCATCAACCCAGTAGCGCCGCTGAAACCACGGGGTATTCCAGCTGAACTTCCAGTCGATGGTGAAGTGCTTACCGCGCAGCTCCGCTAATAATCCATCGGGGATCGTGCCGTGCATGCGATAGTGATGATAGACTGGGCCTTCCTCAACAATTTCAATATCTACGAGGGTATGTTCCGGCGGGTTAATCAGCCCATTTTCCGGGGTAAAGAACGGACCGTAAAAACCGCCGATGGCGTTATTCCCGGAAGGAAGCAGCTCGACGTTGTCCTGCAGACAGCGAAAATGGCGCAGTCCCCACTTGGATGAACCCACGCCCTGGGCGGTTCCCCGACACATTTCCAGATCGAAGCAGCCGGTATTGAGGCGGACAAAACAGTCTTTCTCCCGGCCAGGCAGGCGGTGGATACCGGCGACGTCACCGACTTCTGCCGCCGTTAGCGGCCGGTCAAGCCGCATCCGGAGCGTGCCGCTGAAGCTTACCGTTGCGATAAAGGCGGTACTGTTTTGCGTCGACTCATGAGTGAGGCGCTGGCAAAGGATCCGTTGGTCCTCGCTGGTGATTGCCCACCACAGGGGCTCCTGCAGTTTCTCGGGGAGAGTAAACGTAATCGGTTCGCGATCCCGGGTACCGTTCATCGGGTCCGTCAGCGTAATGTGATATGTCATGGGCGTATACTCCATTAAAATTTAAGCATGCGAAGACCCGCCGCCAGCGCGGCGGATAAACAAAGCGTCAGGGAAAGCTAGCGGGTACGGGCGATCTCTTTTTTCCGCCAGAAGGTAAACAGTTCCGGATGCTGCTTCAGTCCGTCAATCGCCACGGCAAGAATGATGACGATGCCTTTAATCAATAGCTGGGTGAAAAAGGGGACGCTCAGCAGAATCAGGCCGGTGCTGAGCACGCCGAGAATTATCGATCCAATCAGGGTGCCGATAATTCGCCCGCGTCCTCCGGCGAGGCTGGTGCCGCCCAGCACTACCGCCGCAATGGCGTCCAGTTCATATCCCGTACCCGCCGTAGGCTGGGCGGAAATGACCCGGGCGGCGAAGATAATGCCCGCTAGACCCGCGCAGACGCCGGCAATCATATAAACCGCCGCCAGTACGCGTTTTACCCGGACGCCGGCCAGGCGCGCGGCCTGGGCGTTGCCGCCGACGGCATAGATATGACGACCGAACCGCGTGCGCTCAAGAATAAACCACGCCAGCAGATAAACCACCAGCATAATAATGACCGGAACAGGGATGCCGGCGAGATAGCCATTCCCCAGCTCGCGGAAGCTCAGGCTACTCGATACAATAGGTTGCCCTTCGGTAATGGTATAGGCCATACCGCGCAGGAAGGTCATTGTGCCGAGAGTGACGATAAAGGGCGCGAGAGCGAGATAGGCGGTGAGCACGCCGTTCAGCAGACCGCAGAGCGCGCCCACGCCCACGCCGGCCAGAATCGCCAGCGGCGCAGGGATCCCGGCCATCGCCGCAACCACCGAGATCACGCCGGAGACGGCGACGATAGACCCGACGGACAAATCAATTCCGCTGGTTAAAATGACGAAGGTCATTCCCGCCGCCAGAATAGCGTTGACGGAAATCGAGCGGGCGATATTCAGCAGATTATCGACGCGGTTAAAGTTTGGTGCAAAGGTCGACATCAGGATCAGCAGCACCAGCAGAACGATTAAGATCCCCACCCGATCCCACCATTTCGCAAAATCAAACGGCGCTTTGACCGGCAGTTCCGTCACAGGTTTATTGTTGTCCATGGCATTCTCCGGATTGACTGGTAAAGGTTCCTGTTGCGTGCAGCATCACTTCTTCTTCCGTTGCTGAATATGAGGGTAACTGGTGAACGATTCGGCCGCCGCGCATAACCAGCACGCGGTCGCTGATGCCGATGGCCTCCGGTAAATCGGAGGAGATCACCAGAATGGCTTTCCCGGCGCGGGCGAGTTTGTCTATCAGTTCGTAAATTTCCCTTTTGGCGCCGATATCCACGCCGCGGGTCGGTTCATCGAGGATTAGCAGCCTCGAATCGCGCAGCAGCCAGCGCGCCAGCGCCGCTTTCTGCTGGTTTCCGCCGGACAGGGCGCTGACGGGTAGTTCGACCGCATTTTCCCGCAGCCGTAACCGTCGCATCTGCTCAAGGACGGCGGCGCGGATGGTTTTGCGTTTAACCACGCCGCCGGCGACAAAGTTCTCCAGCGAGCTGATATCAATGTTGTGCTCAACCGAATGACCCAGAAACAGGCCCTGGGTTTTGCGGTCCTCGGTCACCATCCCGATTCCGTCGGCGATGGCGGCGGTGGGATCTGACGGATGGCTTACCTTGCCGTTAATACGCACGCTTCCTTGGCTACGAGGGTCGGCGCCGAATAACAGCCGGGCCACTTCGGTTCGGCCAGAGCCAACCAGCCCGGACATGCTGACGACTTCGCCCGCTTTGACCTCAAAGGAGACCGGGCCGGTTGCGCTACCCGCCAGATCCGCGACCTCCAGCAGTACTTTGCCGGGCGTACGCGGTTCGTGCTGATAGAGATCGACGATTTGACGGCCAACCATCATGCGTACGATATCGGTGGTCGAGACGCTGCTCAGAGTTTCCGTGCCGATCCACGTGCCGTCCCTGAACACCGTGACCCGGTTTGCCAGCTGCCATACCTCTTCCATGCGGTGTGAGATGTAGACCATCCCGACCCCATCCTGACGCATTTGCTCGATAAGCCGGTAAAGCTGGAGGGTCTCTGCCCGCGACAGAGCGGCGGTCGGCTCATCAAGCACCAGTACTTTTGCGTTTTCACTGACGGCGCGTGCAATCTCGACCATTTGCTGACGTCCGATGCTCAACGAGCCGAGCGGCGCCTGCGGGTCGATGTCCGCGTTAATCCGGTCCAGCTTCTCCCGGGCCTCACGGAGCATCCGTTTGCGATCGAGAATACCGGCGAAAGAGGTCTGTTCCTGGCCGAGAAATAGATTTTCCGCCACAGTCATATCGGGAACCGTATTCAGCTCTTGATGGATGATGGCGATGCCATATTTGCGCGCATCTCTTGGCGTGCGAATATCAATCTCCTGCCCGTTGATATAGATCGCGCCGCTATCGCGCTGCTCGTTTCCGGAGAGGATCTTCATCAGCGTGGATTTACCCGCGCCGTTTTCCCCCATCAGGGCATGGACCTCTCCGGCGAATAAATCAAAGCGTACGTTGTTCAGTGCGAGGGTCGCGCCGTAGCGTTTTGAAATCCCTTCCAGCCTAAGCAAGGGGGATGAAGTGATGTCGGCCATTGTCTTTGCCCTCCGGGATGAACCCAATCGTCATCCCGTTTTTGCCTCTTGAGTGATGATGTGATTACCAGCCAGGATAGCTATCTACGTTGTCGCGCGTGACCAGCACGCTGGGGATCAATACGGTAGGGGACGCAATATGCTTGCCATCAACCATATCCTGAGCAAGCGAGATGGCCTGGCGCACCATTTCGCCCGGGTTTTGCGTGGCGGTACCAATAAACGGTGAGCCGCTGCGCTTGAGTTCTTCAACCGCTTCCGGGCTGCCGTCTACGCCGGTGACTTTAATCGCACCGGCTTTGCCGGCCTGCTCAACGGCCAGCACCGCGCCGAGCGCCGCAGGATCGTTCATACCGAAAATACCGGAGACATCCGGATTGGCGGTGAGCATATCGGTGGTGACCATCGGGCCGGAAGCGCGGTCGTTGCGGGATGCCTGCTGCCCGACGATTTTGATATCTGGATATTTTTGCGCGACGTTTTTACAGCCTTTGATGCGGTCAATAATGGTTTGAATCGGCGTGCCGTCCACCAGCAGCACTTTGCCTTTGCCGCCCATTTGGCTGAACAGATATTCGCAGGAGGTTTCGCCGGCCTGGATGGCATTGGTCATGATCGCCGCGTCAGCGCCCCTGGCGGGCGTATCGACCGCGATAACGATAATTCCGGCGGCTTTTGCCCGCTGAATGGCCGGCTCGATGCCGGACTCATCGACGGCGGAAATAATGATCAGATCCACTTTCTGCTGAATAAAGGCGTCAATCTGCGTGTTCTGGTTTGCTAGATCGACCTGCGCATCTTGTACGTTAAGAGTTGCGCCGATTTTTGCCGCGGCCTGCTTTGCGTTCCTTTCCATTGCAGAGAAGAAAGGGTTAGACATGTCCTGCACCATTAAGCCGATATGGGTTATTTTTTTGCTCTCCTGCGGCGCGGCGCTGGCGGCGGGGATAAATCCTGTCATGGTGGTGATTACCGCAGTAACCGCGACAGCCAGAAATGCTTTGTGAAGTTTGGTCATATTCTGTTCCTTTCATTATCGTGTGGTATGACGTACGGCCAGGTGTGGGGAAGCCTCAGAAATAATCCTCTGATGTTGTTTTTTTACTGTCGGCCGATTATTCAGCCGTTATTTAAAGCTCTAAAATGATTAGAGAGGGATGGCAAACGCTTTGCCGCTGTTAGCCGACAGGCACCTTAGCGGGCCTGGCAAAAACGCGACAGCAGTTCTTCAGGCCCGCGCGAGCGAAGCGGCGTCGGGCAGGCCCATTCGGGCGAAACGTTGTCAGCAATCTCTATAATGTCTTTTAATTGTTATGCGTTTTTTTACAGCCGCAGGACTGGCGAATAACCAGCTCGGCGGGAACTTTACGTTGGGTGTTGATTTCTCCTTTCCCTTCCAGGTTAATTAACTGGATAAGCATTTCAGCCGACTGTCTGCCAATCTCTTCACTATTTTCATTGAGCACCGTCAGCGGCGGATTTAATAGCGGCGCCCAGTCGAATTCGTCGTAGGCAATCAGGGCCATATCCTCTGGAATGGCTATCTGGCGCTGCTGGAGCTGTTTGAGTGAACCCAGCAGAATAGGGTTGTTACCGGCAATAAGGACATCCGGCAGCGCTTTCTGGCGGTCGAGGTACTGGCTCAGTTTGTCTGCAGCCGACTGCGCGTCGTTTTCCGTTTCGACAACTCCAAGCGTAGCGCCGCACCGCTCGGCGGCCTCGCGTATTCCGCGCTCGCGTTCAAAACGCGTAGTCCAGCGGTCCGGGTAGATAAGGAGCAGCCAGTTTTTATAGTCGTACTGCGCCAGATGGTTTCCAACCAGCAGGCTGGCATGGTAATTGTCGGTCGTGACGCTGGGAAAGTTGTGCTCGCCGCGGGGCGGGGAATCAACGAAGACGACCGGGATATCCCATTTCGCCAGCAGAGTCAGGCTTTCCGGCTGCAGCGTCACCGTCGAAATGATCCCGGCCATCCGTGACTCTATCAGGCGGTTAATCATCCGATCTTCCTGCGCGCGGTCATAGATGCCGTTGACCGCAATATCGCCAAGCACCACGGTCCACTGTGAAGGCTGCAGTATCTGCTGAATGCCGGACATCAGGTTGAGATAGTAATAGTTCGACGCATGGGCGGTGATCACCGCCACCGAGTCTCTGCTCGAACGGCGTAGCGCCTGGGCCGCGCGGTTGGGTACGTAGCCGAGCTCTCGCGCCACTTTTAAAATCAGCTCCCGGCTGTCGTCAGCGACGCCATCGCCACCGTTTAGCGCGCGCGAAACGGTAAACATGGAAAATCCCGTTGCTTCGCTCACATCCCGCATTGTTGCTTTACGCATTTTTCGGTCTCTGCATCTAAGAAATTACCTGCGATATATACGGTTATTATCTAAACCTAAACGTTTATGGAACCATAACATAAACGTTTAGGTTTGTTTGATCAGTGAGCCGCTTCTCGTTTTGTGAACAGAAGGTAAATAACTTTGTTTGTGAATGATTTCTGGGAAAGTTGGAGTCTCGCTCGGAAGTGAGCGTGCTCATAACTTCGCAGATCCTTTTCTGGATCGTAAAGGATCAAATCTTTCTGTTAGTTCAATCTGCTAGTGATATAGCCCTTCAGAAGCCAGTAATCGCTCTCAGAAGCCGTTTCTCAAAAAAATGCGACGAAATATTTCCATTTACGATGGGGGATATAGCCGCAATCCCGAAGCACACCGATCACCGAATTGCGAAACTTTTCATTGTACGTAAGGGCTGAAAGCCGACACTGCTGACAATCGTTTTCCAAACAGCCGTTTTGGCCTTAGCGCCCACTAAGCATCCCCCTTTTTATAAGGAACTGACATGATTAAAGTTCACGATATCACTTATGGCACACCGACTTCCTCTGTGAAAGATTTGAATGAATGGTTAGATTCACAGAGTGAGCACATCGAAATAATAAATATTGAAACCTTAATGAATATCAGTCTGGGGTCACGCATTAACAGTTACCTTAAACCGGAATTTATCCGGGTATGGTACAGAACCCCAAGAGACTGACATCATGGACAAAATCGAGGCCACTAAATTACACAGCTGCATGATCAGTCAGCTCTGTTTAATGGTTCTGCTCGTGGTGACGTTTTCGGCCACAGCGGATATCAACGGTCGGATTGTTCGTGTTCTGGACGGGGATACCGTTGAGGTTCTTGAAACGGACAACCAGCTCACGCGTGTTCGTCTGGCCGGCATCGATGCGCCGGAAAAAAGCCAGCCCTTTGGTCAGCGTTCCAGGCAGGCGCTAGCATCAATGGTGGCGCAGCGTACCGTCACTGTCACGGGCACTGACATGGATCGCTATGGCCGGCTGTTGGGTACGGTGTGGCTTGGCAAAGCGGATGTGAATGCTGCACAGATCCGCAACGGACTGGCTTGGGCTTATCGATTTCATGGAAAAGCCATCCGGGACGACTACGTAACCCTGGAAGACGAAGCCCGTCGTCAGGCGACCGGTCTCTGGTCAGTCGCGGGTCAGACAGAACCCTGGCGCTGGCGCAGTCTGCATCAGGGCACGGCTCTGTCAAATAGTGAATGATGAATGCAAAGATTTTCCTGGAAAGATGCTTTCAAATAACTACCGCCAAAAATAAATGAAACAATCAAGAGCAACCTTAATTGCACAGTGAGCTAATAACGATTATGAAATTAACTGAGAATAAATTAGAATCACTTATCGAAACGCTGAATGACATTATTTGTGATGAGGCTAAATAGCTGCGCGGAATAGTAGATCACTGAAAGGGAACTCAGCCCGGATTGTGCGATCTGATCAATCGCCAAACCAACCAAAATCACCAACCGGACTGAGCGATGCCGATCATAGTACCAATACCCCGTGGCGAACGACGCCTGATGCAGAAAGCTATTCATAAAACGCGTGATAAAAATCATGCCCGCAGACTCACGGCCATGCTGATGCTTCATCGGGGTGAACGGGTCAGCGATGTTGCCAGAACTCTCTGTTGTGCCCGTTCATCCGTTGGTCGCTGGATTAACTGGTTTACGCACTCAGGTATTGAAGGCCTGAAATCCTTACCCGCAGGGCGCTCCCGACGCTGGCCTTTTGAACATATCTGCACCCTGTTACGTGAGCTGATAAAGCATTCTCCCGGCGATTTTGGTTATCAACGTTCACGCTGGAGCACCGAATTACTGGCAATAAAAATCAATGAGATAACCGGTTGCCAGTTACATGCAGGAACCGTTCGCCGCTGGTTGCCATCTGCGGGGCTTGTATGGCGCAGGGCCGCGCCAACTCTGCGTATCCGTGACCCACATAAAGATGAAAAGATGGCGGTAATCCACAAAGCGCTGGATGAATGCAGCGCAGAGCATCCGGTATTTTATGAAGATGAAGTGGATATCCACCTTAATCCTAAAATCGGTGCGGACTGGCAGTTGCGCGGACAGCAGAAACGGGTAGTGACGCCGGGGCAGAACGAAAAATACTATCTGGCCGGCGCACTGCACAGTGGCACGGGTAAAGTCAGCTACGTGGGCGGCAACAGCAAAAGTTCAGCGCTGTTTATCGCTCTGCTGAAGCACCTGAAAGCCACTTACCGGCGGGCGAAAACAATCACGCTGATCGTTGATAACTACATTATCCATAAAAGCCGCGAAACACAGCGCTGGTTGAAAGCAAATCCCAAGTTCAGGGTAATTTACCAGCCGGTTTACTCGCCGTGGGTGAATCATGTGGAACGGCTATGGCAGGCACTTCATGACACGATAACCCGTAATCATCAGTGCCGCTCAATGTGGCAGTTACTGAAAAAGGTCCGCCATTTTATGGAAACCGCCAGCCCATTCCCCGGAGGAAAACATGGTCAGGCAAAAGTGTAGCGGTATTAGGCGCAGCTATTTAGCATCACCCGCGAACAGCGTGAAAATATGGTCAGGACGGTTGCTACCCTGGGGGGGTTAAGTGAGAGGAAAAGACTTATCGCCGCCGGAAAAAATGCTTGTACAGAGGCAAGAGAGGGAAATCACAAAAAAACTCGCGAACCCAATCTGGTATTTCCTCGAACGGGCAAAGCGTGGGTTCAGGAAGACATTGACCTCATTCATTCCATTATTGATGATATCCCGGATGAAAGTATTGACGACCACATTTTGTGGCTATCAAAGCAGCAGGGGCGTACGCCCTATGCCATCGCCCTGAAGATTGTCAGTGAAGGAAGAATGAATAAAGAGTGGGCTAAAAAGGTATGGAAACCAGCAGCTAAGTCGATTCGCGAAGATTTTTCCCGGCTCCAGACCAACATGCCAGATAACAAAGAGACAGATGAATAATATGCTAGATGTTATTAACAGACAAATGGTTGGGTCGTCCTGACATGAAATGAATTTTTATAGGTAAAGTGGTTTCCTAATCTAATTATATTGCGGCCTTTGCCGATATTAATATTATAAGGAAGGGAGAACCATGAACGATTTTCATATTTTAAGTATCTGTATACAGAAAAAAGATGTAGCAGGCGCAATGCGTGTGCTGCGGGATAAATCAGAATTTGCGGTGCGTAAAATTCTGGAAAAATTAAAAGTCAGGGTGACATCGCAAACTGGCAGAGCATTCTGGCACTTTGTTCAGAGCTGGCTGCTGACCGCGGCTTTGTTGAATAAATCAGATTTCGGGTAAGTCTCCCCCGTAGCGGGTTGTGTTTTCAGGCAATACGCACGCTTTCAGGTATACCTGCTTTCGTCATTTTGTTCAGCGCTCGTACCAGGGCCATAGCCTCCGCAACCTGACCATCGTAGTCACGCAGCGTCAGTGAACCCCCGAACAGCTGTTTTACCCGGTACATCGCCGTTTCCGCTATCGAGCGACGATTGTAATCTGTTGTCCATTTCCACCGCGCATTACTCCCGGTCATTCGCTGATTAGCCACTGCACGGTTACGGTCTGCATATTCACCGGGCCAGTAACCAGCACCTTTTCGGGGAGGGATAAGCGCGCTGATTTTCTTACGCCGCAGTTCATCGTGACATAGCCGGGTATCGTAAGCGCCATCGGCGGCGGCTGACCTGATTTTCCGGTGGGTTTGCCGGATTAACCCGGGGAAGGCCTCTGAGTCCGTAACGTTGTTCAGCGACAGGTCAGCGCAGATGATTTCATGTGTTTTACTGTCAACGGCGAGATGCAGCTTACGCCAGATACGGCGGCGTTCCTGGCCATGCTTTTTGACTTTCCACTCGCCTTCACCGAAGACCTTCAGCCCGGTGGAATCAATTACCAGGTGTGCGATTTCACCCCGGGTGGGCGTTTTGAAACTGACATTAACCGACTTTGCCCGCCTGCTGACACAGCTGTAATCCGGGCAGCGTAGCGGAACGTTCATCAGAGAAAAAATGGAATCAATAAAGCCCTGCGCAGCCCGCAGGGTCAGCCTGAATACGCGTTTAATGACCAGCACAGTCGTGATGGCAAGGTCAGAATAGCGCTGAGGTCTGCCTCGTGAAGAAGGTGTTGCTGACTCATACCAGGCCTGAATAGCTTCATCATCCAGCCAGAAAGTTATGGAGCCACGGTTGATGAGGGCTTTATTGTAGGTGGGCCAGTTGGTGATTTTGAACTTTTGCTTTGCCACGGAACGGTCTGCGTTGTCGGGAAGATACGTGATCTGATCCTTCAACTCAGCAAAAGTTCGATTTATTCAACAAAGCCGTGCTGATGATAAGTTCGCGATATTTATCAATCTAAAAGCTTCTCGATAATGTCCTTTTTTTGCAACAAAAGAAGTTATTTTAGGGAGGATGTTAGGGCTAATCTTGGAAGGCATTATTTTTTTAAAGCTGTAAATCAGTTTTTTTACTAATTCATGATTTTCTTCAATTTCTTTAATTCTCATTTTCAAAGCTATTTTCGCATATTTTGACATAGTATGATCAAAGCGAACATATTCAGTATCAGAATAACCAACATCTTCACATGCGAGTTCAGAATAATGTTTCTTTAAGGCATATAAAAAATTATCAGCATTGTACAAGAACGAGTTTATGATTATATTTTCATAAACATTTGTATCATCAATAAGCACTTCCTTAGGTTGTTCATCAAAATGATAACCACGATTATTGAAGTATATATTATAGTTGTCGGCCGTAGAAGGAGATAATCTGTCTAAATTCGTAAGTGCCCAGTATACAGAATCAGGACCCGTTGGTTGTCCATTTTGGGATAGAATTACCTTCTGTTTCCAGTGAGTTTTTTTGTCATTAACAAAAGCAGGTAATGATTGCGATAAATAATTTACAGCGTAAATGACTGCATCATACTTGCTAAACTTGTGTTCTTCTTCATTATTAAAACCACCTCCGGTTTTGCTTCTCGAAAAACAAATAGCTACGGTATCATCAACATTATCACTAATAAAACCCAACATTTCTTCTGCTAATTTTGCATTTTCTTTTCTTGCTAGTATATTAAATTTAAATGTTAAAGTTTTCCCTTCTGCTTTACCAAAATATATTGTAACCTCGCTCTCACCGAAAAAGTTAAAGAAGTAGCGTGACGAATGAGAATAAGACGGTTCACATGATACAAAATGACACTCCCCTTGCGGGGAGTTTTCATTTCTTAAAAAGGTTGTTGGAATATCGCCGATTACCATAACTGGCTCCCCAAGAGTAAGCAACTCTTGTTCACTTATAATTAAGTGAAAAACCAGCTTGTCATTTTCCTTTACCTCATAGGCACCACTGTCTGTAAGAGGTATTCGGCATTCGTCATTACCGTTATAAACATTTACATAACAATCAATCATAAATTATTCCCATATCCAAAGAGATTTTGACTTCCATGATTGATGCTTCTTTTAAGTAAGCGACAAGATCTTTCCATTTCCTCAGGGAGGATATTTAACAGAGCTTCTAACCTCTTACCGAAACCTTGTCCATAACCGTTAAGCAGAGGTAATATATGTTGAGATACAGCATAGTCCAGTGCCAAGTATCGACTCTCCATCGACATCAAAGGACCTGCAATATTATAATAATATCTTATAGCCTTTATTTTTCTATAAGAAACAATAATTGGGATACCAAAATCTAGTCTATCATCGCGTAGAACACTTATTATTGATAATAATGTTTGCTCTACATCTTGAGGTATTTCTAAACTTGTTGGCTGAAATGCTTTGATAAAATCATTTCCAGATATTGCTTCCATTAGGATATTTGATTTAACTCCTGACTCTTTTATGACAACATCATAGTTATGTTCAAAGTCATCAAAGTTAATAATTGCAGCCCTGTCTAATAATCGAGGCGTCAGCGTCTGTACAGTTTCATCTTGGTTTATAGTGCCTAAGAATCTAAGGTACTCTGGAACTAATAAGTATGAATAGTCTGGTAAATCTTTGAGGAAACGCTCTAAATTCCTTAGAGGATGAAAAATGCTTACGTATTTGAGATATAGTTCCTTTTGTAAAGCTTCTTATGTCTGAGTTTTGAGCTATTTTGTTTCCGTACGTTGAAATGATCTGATCATCTGAAATAAAATCAATCACTTCATCGATTTGCTCAAGGTTTCTCTTTATATTTGACAGGTATGATATTTTATTTTTAGGGTTACTGGCTATGTTTGCAATGCATTTTTGAATGCCAATTTTTCCAATGTGGTATTGCGGGATTCTATTCAGGGGGGTGTTTATAGGTTTTAAGTTTAATGTATATGTGTCAGATGATTCATCATGAGATGCTATAAAATCGAATGGTCCAAAGATATAATCATTTTCTTCAATAACTATGGTCTTTGTTGTTGGCTTTATATCTGTGACTAAAAGAGGGTTTTCGGGTATAGGCAGTTTACCATCTATAATTTGACTGACCTGGAGTCCTTTTATTTCTTCACAAGCATTAAATCTTGTTACATACTTACAGTCTCCTTCTTTTTTTTCGAAGTTCGTCGGTGAGCAAGAGACCTCAAATAAGTTGTCTTTAAATTTCTCCTTAATTTCAGAAAAACCACCTGTTACGAATACTTGCTCTGTTTCGCAGAAAAAGTCGCTTTGATTGATTGGTATTATTTCGCCGTTACTAAACACTTCATAATATGCTTTTAACTTTCCAAACTGATCTTCACGTTCACCATAAAAAGCTTGGTCAATAGTGCATAAAACTTTCCTATCATTAGCATTCATTTTTAACTTCCATCTTTGTCGACAAATGAGATTTATCCTATCAGTTCCGTATCTCTTATCAATTTTTTTCTCTACTTATTAAAATGTCTATTTGAAAAAGTAGACTTTCTGCGATACGCTTTGACCGGGTCACCGGACCCGTTTTTTCACACAGCACACCGGGCTTTTCCGGCCCAGGAGATCAGACCGTGACCGATCACTCAGAGGAACGGGTACCGCCCGTTCCGTCGCTCAGCCTGAACGGGGAACACCTGCCCGCCGTTGCCGGTCATGCCGGCCTTTCTGATCCGGCCCGCGCCTATCTTCTTTCCCTGAACTCTCCCCGCAGTCGCCGGACCATGGCCTCCTTTCTCGGGATCGTCGCCCGGATGCTTGGCTTCGCCGGGCCCGACACCTGTACCTGGGGCAGCCTGCGGCGTCATCATGTGATGGCCATCACTGAGATGCTCCGGGATACGGGGCGCGCAACGGCCACCATCAACACCTATCTGGCCGCGCTGAAAGGGGTGGCGAAGGAGGCCTGGATGCTGCGGCTGATGGACGTGGACAGCTTCCAGCATATCCGCGCCGTGCGGAACCTGCGTGGCAGCCGGCTGCCGCGGGGGCGGGCACTGCCGGCGGCGGAGATCCGCCAGCTTTTTGCCGCATGTGATGCCGATCGCAGCAGTCTGGGTCCGCGGGACGCGGCCCTGCTGGCGGTGATGCTCGGGTGCGGGCTGCGTCGCTCGGAGGCGGTGGGCCTCTGTATCGGTGACGTTGTCACGGAGGAGCGGGCGCTGCGGGTCACCGGAAAGGGCAACAGGGAGCGGCTGGCCTTTCTGCCGGCAGGAAGCTGGCAGCGGCTGCAGGTGTGGGTAGACCAGGTCCGGGGTGAGGCGCCGGGTCCCCTTTTCACCCGTATCCGCCGGTTTGACACCCTGACGGACGACCGGCTGACTGACCAGGCGGTGTACCATATCCTCCAGGTGCGGCAGCGCCAGGCCGGAATTACCAAATGCGCCCCCCACGATCTGCGCCGGACATTTGCAACCGCCCTGCTCGATAACGGGGAGGATCTCATCACGGTGAAGGACGCGATGGGGCATGCCAGCGTTGCCACCACCCAGCAGTATGACCGGCGGGGAGAACGACGGCTGCGTGAGGCCCGCGACCGGCTGAACCTGACCGGCTAAACAATCGCACGGCCCTGTGGATCAGGGCGCCCCGGTTAGCCTTACTCCTGCGTTCTGCCAGGGGTCGTCTCAGAATTCGGAAAATAAAGCACGCTAAGGCGTAGTCACCCCGTGACTCCCCCGCGCCGATGCAGCGAGCTTCGTTCCGTCTTGCAGTGACGCAATCAGCGGGCAGGAAACGTTCCCTTTCCGCGCATGGCAGGCGCACACCAGTTCAGACAGCACGGCCTCCATGCGTGCCAAGTCGGCCATCTTCTCGCGCACATCCTTGAGCTTGTGCTCGGCCAGGCCGCTGGCTTCCTCGCAATGGGTGCCATCCTCCAGCCGCAGTAGCTCGGCGATTTCGTCCAGGCTAAAGCCCAGCCGCTGGGCCGATTTCACGAACCGCACTCGTGTTACATCCGCCTCGCCATAGCGGCGAATGCTGCCATAGGGCTTGTCTGGCTCCGGCAGCAGGCCCTTGCGCTGGTAGAACCGGATGGTCTCCACATTGACCCCGGCCGCCTTGGCAAAAACGCCAATGGTCAGATTCTCAAAATTAATTTGCATATCGCTTGACTCCGTACATAACTACGGAAGTAAGCTTAAGCTATCCAAACCAAATTTGAAAGGACAAGCGTATGTCTGAACCACAAAAGTCTGAACCACAAAAGTCTGAACCACAAAAGTCTGAACCACAAAACGGGCGCGGCGCGCTCTTCGCCGGTGGGCTGGCCGCCATTCTTGCGTCGGCCTGCTGCCTGGGGCCGCTGGTTTTGATCGCCTTGGGGTTCAGCGGGGCATGGATCGGCAACCTGACGGTGCTGGAACCCTATCGCCCGATCTTCATCGGCGCAGCGCTGGTCGCGCTGTTTTTCGCCTGGCGGCGCATCTACCGCCCGGCGCAAGCCTGCAAACCGGGTGAGGTCTGCGCGATTCCCCAAGTGCGAGCTACTTACAAGCTCATTTTCTGGATCGTGGCCGCGCTGGTCCTGGTCTCGCTCGGATTTCCCTACGTCATGCCATTTTTCTATTAATCACAGGAGTTCATCATGAAAAAACTGTTTGCCGCCCTCGCCCTCGCTGCCGTTGTTGCCCCCGTGTGGGCCGCCACCCAGACCGTCACGCTGTCCGTGCCTGGCATGACCTGCGCCTCTTGCCCGATCACTGTCAAGCACGCGCTTTCCAAGGTTGAGGGCGTGAGCAAGACCGACGTAAGTTTCGACAAGCGCCAGGCCGTCGTCACCTTCGACGATGCCAAGACCAACGTCCAGAAGTTGACCAAGGCGACCGAGGACGCGGGCTATCCGTCCAGCCTCAAACGCTGATCCGTTAACCGAACTCGGGAGCGACACATGGGACTCATCACGCGCATCGCTGGCAAAACCGGCGCGCTCGGCAGCGTCGTTTCCGCGATGGGCTGCGCCGCCTGTTTTCCTGCCATCGCCAGCTTTGGCGCGGCCATCGGACTGGGCTTCTTGAGCCAGTACGAGGGGCTATTCATTGGCATCCTGCTGCCGATGTTCGCCGGCATCGCGTTACTCGCCAATGCTATCGCTTGGCTCAATCATCGACAGTGGCGACGCACGGCGCTCGGCACGATAGGCCCGATCTTGGTGCTGGCAGCGGTGTTTTTAATGCGGGCTTACGGCTGGCAGAGCGGTGGACTGCTCTATGTCGGCCTGGCCTTGATGGTTGGGGTGTCGGTCTGGGATTTCATCTCGCCAGCACATCGCCGCTGCGGGCCGGACAGCTGTGAATTGCCAGAACAACGTGGCTGACGGCAACAGCCGTAGCCACCACAGAAAAGGAAAAATACATGACCACCCTGAAAATCACCGGGATGACCTGCGACTCGTGCGCGGCTCACGTCAAGGAAGCCTTGGAGAAAGTGCCCGGCGTGCAATCGGCGCTGGTGTCCTATCCGAAGGGCACAGCGCAACTCGCCATTGAGGCGGGCACGTCATCGGATGCGCTGACTACCGCCGTGGCCGGGCTGGGCTACGAGGCAACGCTTGCCGATGCGCCACCGACGGACAACCGCGCCGGCCTGCTCGACAAGATGCGCGGCTGGATAGGGGCCGCTGATAAGCCCAGTGGCAACGAACGCCCGTTGCAGGTCGTCGTCATTGGTAGCGGTGGAGCCGCGATGGCGGCAGCACTGAAGGCCGTCGAGCAAGGCGCGCAGGTCACGCTGATTGAGCGCGGCACCATCGGCGGCACCTGCGTCAACGTCGGTTGTGTGCCGTCCAAGATCATGATCCGCGCCGCCCACATCGCCCATCTGCGCCGGGAAAGCCCATTCGACGGCGGCATGCCACCCACACCGCCGACGATCTTGCGCGAGCGGCTGCTGGCCCAGCAGCAGGCCCGTGTCGAAGAACTCCGTCATGCCAAGTACGAAGGCATCCTGGACGGCAATTCAGCCATCACCGTTCTGCACGGTGAAGCGCGTTTCAAGGACGACCAGAGCCTTATCGTTAGTTTGAACGAGGGTGGCGAGCGCGTCGTGATGTTCGACCGCTGCCTGGTCGCCACGGGTGCCAGCCCGGCGGTCCCGCCGATTCCGGGCTTGAAAGAGTCACCCTACTGGACTTCCACCGAGGCCCTGGCGAGCGACACCATTCCCGAACGCCTTGCCGTAATCGGCTCGTCGGTGGTGGCGCTGGAGCTGGCGCAAGCCTTTGCCCGGCTGGGCAGCAAGGTCACGGCCCTGGCGCGCAATACCTTGTTCTTCCGTGAAGACCCGGCCATCGGCGAGGCGGTGACAGCCGCTTTCCGTGCCGAGGGCATCGAGGTGCTGGAGCACACGCAAGCCAGCCAGGTCGCCCATATGGACGGTGAATTCGTGCTGACCACCACGCACGGTGAATTGCGCGCCGACAAGCTGCTGGTCGCCACCGGCCGGACACCGAACACGCGCAGCCTGGCATTGGAAGCGGCGGGGGTAGCCGTCAATGCGCAGGGGGCCATCGTCATCGACAAGGGCATGCGCACCAGTAGCCCGAACATCTACGCGGCCGGCGACTGCACCGACCAGCCGCAGTTCGTCTATGTGGCGGCAGCGGCCGGCACTCGTGCGGCGATCAACATGACTGGCGGCGATGCGGCCCTGGACCTGACCGCAATGCCGGCCGTGGTGTTCACCGACCCGCAGGTCGCCACCGTGGGCTACAGCGAGGCGGAAGCACATCACGACGGGATCGAGACCGACAGTCGCCTGCTAACACTGGATAACGTGCCGCGTGCGCTTGCCAACTTCGACACACGCGGCTTCATCAAGCTGGTCATCGAGGAAGGTAGCGGACGGCTCATCGGCGTGCAAGCGGTGGCCCCGGAAGCGGGTGAACTGATCCAGACGGCGGTGCTCGCCATTCGCAACCGTATGACCGTGCAGGAACTGGCCGACCAATTGTTCCCCTACCTGACCATGGTCGAAGGGCTGAAGCTCGCGGCGCAGACCTTCAGCAAGGACGTGAAGCAGCTTTCGTGCTGCGCCGGATGAGGAAAAGGAGGTGTTCAATGAGCGCCTACACAGTGTCCCGGCTGGCCCTTGATGCCGGGGTGAGCGTGCATATCGTGCGCGACTACCTGCTGCGCGGATTGCTACGGCCGGTCGCGTACACCACGGGCGGCTACGGCTTGTTCGATGACACCGCGTTGCAACGGCTGCGCTTTGTACGGGCTGCCTTCGAAGCGGGTATCGGCCTGGACGCACTGGCGCGGCTGTGCCGGGCGCTGGATGCTGCGGACGGTGACGGTGCGTCTGCGCAGCTTGCCGTGTTGCGGCAACTCGTCGAGCGTCGGCGCGAGGCCCTGGCCAGCCTCGAAATGCAACTGGCCGCCATGCCAACCGAACCGGCACAGCACGCGGAGAGTCTGCCATGAACAGCCCAGAGCACTTGCCGTCTGAGACGCACAAACCGATCACCGGCTACTTGTGGGGCGCGCTGGCCGTGCTCACCTGTCCCTGCCATTTGCCGATTCTCGCCATTGTGCTAGCCGGCACGACGGCCGGCGCGTTCATCGGGGTGCACTGGGGTATTGCAGCCCTCACGCTGACCGGCTTGTTTGTCCTGTCTGTGACGCGGCTGCTGCGGGCCTTCAAGGGAAGATCATGACCGCTTCCCAGCCAGCCGAGAGTGGGCAGCTTTGAGCTTCGCTACCAATCTGGAGGAGTACCACCATGAACGCAAACGCCCCGAACACTGCCAGTTGCACCACCTGCTGCGTATGCTGCAAAGAAATTCCGCTCGATGCCGCCTTCACCCCGGAAGGCGCGGAATACGTCGAACATTTCTGCGGGCTGGATTGCTATGAACGCTTCCAGGCACGCGCCAAGGCCGCGACAGAATCTGACATTGCGCCTGTCCCTGGCGGTTCGCAGCCGTCAGATTGAGGCATACCCTAACTTGGCGTCAGACCATCCGGCGCTAAATCGTCAGAATAGAGTTGCCTTCCGAATTGATTGACATACGCCGTCAAGGGTCATAGATTTCTTCCTGACACATTTCCCTCAGGAGGATACCTTGCACGGCACTGTTGCAAATAGTCGGTGGTGATAAACTTATCATCCCCTTTTGCTGATGGAGCTGCACATGAACCCATTCAAAGGCCGGCATTTTCAGCGTGACATCATTCTGTGGGCCGTACGCTGGTACTGCAAATACGGCATCAGTTACCGTGAGCTGCAGGAGATGCTGGCTGAACGCGGAGTGAATGTCGATCACTCCACGATTTACCGCTGGGTTCAGCGTTATGCGCCTGAAATGGAAAAACGGCTGCGCTGGTACTGGCGTAACCCTTCCGATCTTTGCCCGTGGCACATGGATGAAACCTACGTGAAGGTCAATGGCCGCTGGGCGTATCTGTACCGGGCCGTCGACAGCCGGGGCCGCACTGTCGATTTTTATCTCTCCTCCCGTCGTAACAGCAAAGCTGCATACCGGTTTCTGGGTAAAATCCTCAACAACGTGAAGAAGTGGCAGATCCCGCGATTCATCAACACGGATAAAGCGCCCGCCTATGGTCGCGCGCTTGCTCTGCTCAAACGCGAAGGCCGGTGCCCGTCTGACGTTGAACACCGACAGATTAAGTACCGGAACAACGTGATTGAATGCGATCATGGCAAACTGAAACGGATAATCGGCGCCACGCTGGGATTTAAATCCATGAAGACGGCTTACGCCACCATCAAAGGTATTGAGGTGATACGTGCACTACGCAAAGGCCAGGCCTCAGCATTTTATTATGGTGATCCCCTGGGCGAAATGCGCCTGGTAAGCAGAGTTTTTGAAATGTAAGGCCTTTGAATAAGACAAAAGGCTGCCTCATCGCTAACTTTGCAACAGTGCCCCTAATCGTGTTCAGCAGAATAGCCGGAGGAAGTTTCCTACTGTCGATAAGAAAGGATTGGCACAGGGAGTGTGAATATCGAAACACCATCACAGAATAATGCCAGATAGAAATGCGATAGTAGGGTTGGATATTTAAATAAGGAGCATCCCGACTTAAAATGAATATGACTGCGTAACCAGGCGCAATAAAAAAAGCGAAAGAATCGCTTTTATTCTGGTTGTTTTTTCGAAGAGTGACCGTTTTCTGAGATGACAAGAAATAAGGAAGTCCTATGATCGCTAGCGGAATAGTTCAAAAACTGAATGCGCAAATGAATCAGGAGTTTTATACCTCAAATTTGTATCTTCAGCTCAGCCAGAGGTGCAGCGAGAATAGCCTTAATGGCACCGCACTATTTTTGCGTCATCAGGCGCAAAATACGGTGACGCAAATGATGCGCATGTACGAATACATCAAACAGAGCGGCGCCACGCCGGTGTTACAGGAGCAACACGCCCGGTGCGGTGAATTTTCCACGCTGGAAGATCTGTTTGAGCAGACGGTAAGCGATTACCAGAAGCGCATTAATGCGCTGACCTCTTTGACGGAAGACGCCCAGGCAGCAAACGATAAGTCAGCGATTAACTTCCTGAAGCGATACAGAAAAGAGGAAATCGTGGACGGGACGCTGTTGCAAATCATTCTGGATGAAGTCCGCAGCGCTAAAAAAGCGGGCATCAACATGCAGCAAACCGACCACTATCTGGTTGGCGTGATCGATCGCTATCACTAAATCAATTTCGCAGTACGAGGAGGTTTTTAGACTGGCCCCCTGAATCTCCAGACAGTTGGTATCACTTAAGTTAGTGATAGTCTTAATACTAGTTTTTAGACTAGTCGTTGGAGTCCGAATGATTGATGTTTTAGGTCCAGAGAAGCGCAGACGGCGAAGTGTTCAGGAAAAAATCGCCATTGTTCAGCAGAGTTTTGAGCCCGGAATGACCGTGTCGCTGGTCGCCCGTCAGCATGGCGTTGCTGCCAGTCAGCTGTTCCTGTGGCGTAAGCAGTATCAGGAAGGCAGCCTTACAGCCGTTGCCGCAGGAGAACAGGTTGTGCCCGCGTCGGAGCTGGCATCTGCGATGAAGCAAATTAAAGAGCTGCAACGCCTGTTGGGCAAGAAAACCATGGAAAACGAGCTGCTAAAAGAAGCCGTTGAATATGGCCGACAAAAAAAGTGGATAGCGCACGTGCCCTTGTTGCCGGAGGATGGCGAATAAGCCTTGTCAGTCGTTGCCTCCGGGTCTCACGTGCGCAACTGCATGCCATGGCCCGTCGGTCGAAGGACTGGCAGGATCGTCGGTGCAAGCGCAAGCCTGATGATACTGACGCGCTGGCCCGTATCCATACCGTTATCGGCGATCTGCCCACCTATGGTTATCGTCGGGTATGGGCACTGCTGCGCAGACAATCAGAAACTGACGACATGGCGGTGATCAATGCCAAACGCGTATACCGCATCATGCGTCAGAATGCGCTGCTGCTTGAGCGTAAACCGGAAATACCGCCATCGAAGCGGGCGCATACAGGGAAAGTGGCCGTTGGAGAAAGTAACCAGCGGTGGTGCTCTGACGGCTTCGAGTTCAGCTGTGATAACGGTGAAAAACTGCGGGTCACGTTCGCTCTGGACTGTTGCGATCGCGAGGCACTTTACTGGGCGGCCAGTAACGGTGGATATGACAGTGAAACCGTGCAGGACGTCATGCTGGGTGCCGTGGAGCGTCGTTTCGGTAACAGCCTGCCGACATCCCCAGTTGAGTGGCTGACAGACAACGGTTCAGCCTACCGTTCTTATCAGACGCGTCAGTTCGCCAGAATGGTAGGACTGGAGCCTAAACATACGGCGGTACGTAGCCCGGAAAGCAACGGGATGGCAGAGAGCTTCGTGAAAACGATGAAGCGCGATTACATCAGCATCATGCCGAAACCCGACGGGTTAACAGCGGTAAAGAACCTTGCGGAGGCCTTCGAACATTACAACGAATGGCATCCGCATAGTGCACTGGGGTATCGTTCGCCACGGGAATATCTGCGGCGGCGAACCAGTAATGGGTTAAGTGATAAAAAGTGTATGGAAATATAGGGGCCAATCCAGTTTTACGCCTCCTCAGAAAATCTGTTTTACATCAGAAACAGAGGTTTATGCCAGTGAACATTTGATACCCAACACGTCATAGTGATTTTTTAACTTAGCGTTTTTATATCGTGCCAAAAATGTCTCTGCTTGTGTCTTTATATTAAGGAAGGTGCGAATAAGCAGGTCATTTCTTCCCAAGCTGACTCGCTGATTAAAATTTCGCGGATCTGGGCCGATTTTTTTCCCGCAAACACATCGAATCAGCCTATTTAGGCTATTTTTTCCACCATTTCTGGCGTTATTTCCGGTTTTTACTGAGATCTCTCCCACTGACGTATCATTTGGTCCACCCGAAACAGGTTGGCCAGGGTGAATAACATCGCCAGTTGGTTATCGTTTTTCAGCAGCCCCTTGTATCTGGCTTTCACGAAGCCGAACTGCCGCTTGATGATGCGAAACGGGTGCTCCACCCTGGCACGGATGCTGGCTTTCATGTATTCGATGTTGATGGCCGTTTTGTTCTTGCGCGGATGCTGCTTCAAGGTTTTTACCCTGCCGGGACGCTCGGCGATCAGCCAGTCCACATCCACCTCGGCCAGCTCCTCGCGCTGTGGCGCTCCTTGGTAGCCGGCATCGGCTGAGACAAATTGCTCCTCTCCATGAAGCAGATTACCCAGCTGATTGAGGTCATGCTCGTTGGCCGCGGTGGTGACCAGGCTGTGGGTCAGGCCACTCTTGGCATCGACACCAATGTGGGCCTTCATGCCAAAGTGCCACTGATTGCCTTTCTTGGTCTGATGCATCTCCGGATCGCGTTGCTGCTCATTGTTCTTGGTCGAGCTGGGTGCCTCAATGATGGTGGCATCCACCAAAGTGCCTTGGGTCATCATGACGCCTGCTTCGGCCAGCCAGCGATTGATGGTCTTGAACAATTGACGGGCCAGTTGATGCTGCTCGAGCAGGTGGCGGAAATTCATGATGGTGGTGCGATCCGGCAGGGCGCTATCCAGGGATAATCGGGCAAACAGGCGCATGGAGGCGATTTCGTACAGGGCATCTTCCATGGCACCGTCGCTCAGGTTGTACCAATGCTGCATGCAGTGAATACGCAGCATGGTCTCCAGCGGATAGGGCCGTCGGCCATTGCCCGCCTTGGGATAAAACGGCTCGATGACAGCGGTCATATTCTGCCATGGCAGAATCTGCTCCATGCGGGAGAGGAAAATCTCTTTTCGGGTCTGACGGCGCTTAGTGCTGAATTCACTATCGGCGAAGGTGAGTTGATGGCTCATGATGTCCCTCTGGGATGCGCTCCGGATGAATATGATGATCTCATATCAGGAACTTGTTCGCACCTTCCCTAAGTCACCGGCGGCTTGCCTGCCACACATTGAACATTACAGACCAATTAGCACTTTGTCACCGGGGAAAGATGTAAAGATTATGTATAAATAGATTGGCTTAGAAGTGACATTTCAACTTTGGAGAAACAGGTGACATTTTAAACTTGCTTTAACAAAATTTTGGGACTGACCGAAACAAAAAGGCCAGCCCCGGAGGGCTGGCTATTCAGTACAGGGCAATGACAGGTTTCTTGATGCCGCAGGCGTGAGCGTAGCGGGTCAGTGTGTCGATGCTGGCTTTGGTGATGTTGTTTTCCAGGCGAGAAATAACCGGAGGTGTAACCCCCATGCGTTCAGCAACCTGCGCTTTTGTCAGGTTGTCATGCTTGCGCCATTCAGCAAGCAGCTCCCTGAGCTTTTCCTTACGTTCTTCTTCCTGCCATGCAGCGCGATATTCATCGTCCTGCATCCACTCGTTATGCAGTTCTTTATGGCTTACCAGTTTCATTAAGTACCTCCGCTAACCGCTTTTTGGCGAGATCGATTTCTTTCGCTGGCGTTTTCTGTGACTTCTTGATGAAAACACGGAGCATGATGATGGTATTGCCTTTGTGGTATACCCAGATTCCCCTGGCTATGTCCGTCCCCATCGTGCGGATCTCAAAAAGTCCATCGCCCAGGGGCTTCGTGTCCGGCTCCCGCAGTAATCGGGCGTCATACTCCAGTTTGCCGATGAGACGGTCAAACTTCACCCTGATTTTTACGGGTAATGCTGTGGCTTCTTCCCTGGCTTCCGGGTGATAAACAACGCTAAACATGTGACCTCCCATTTCTATTAATATTAACCTATAGGCTAATTTCAGACAAGGTAGAATTAACCTATAAGCTAATTTTGTTGGCAGTTATCGTGGCTACCCGGTCACTACCCTGTTAGCGTGAGTTTTCGTTCCACTGAGGAAGGGGGCCGCTTGGAAAACGGAATCTATGGTCACTCCCGTTTTTGCAACACCGATTTTGACGACAAGTTGGCTTGCTTGAATCTATCCGGCGTCTGAATGGGATTTTATTCCCGCGCCTTGATGAGTTCCGCGCCTGATGAACCTCCAGAAAATATACGGCTTCAATGAGCCTTTCCGTTTTACAGGTTCCTCAACAGGCCGGTGGGCCGTTAGTATCATCAATATCAGTATTCGCAAAACCAGATCAGTAATTCTTTAAACCGGTGTATTTCTGCCGTTATGCTACATAAGTTTGCTGTCGTGCCGTTAGGGCCCAGGCTATTCTGGCCAGCTTGTTTGCCAGAGCACAAGTGACGACAAAGTTGCTTTTCCGGCACAGTAAATCCCTGACCCAATCGGCCAATTTGCCAGACTGGTGTTCCAGTTTTTGTATGAATACCCTGGCACATTGAACCAACAAAGTTCGGATCTTTTTATTACCTCGCTTACTAATTCCCAGCAATGTCGTCCTACCTCCCGTGCTGTACTGCCTCCCGTCGCCAATCTCAGTTGAAATAGTACTCGCTGTCAGTGTTCCGACGCAGGGAATGCTCAGCAAGCGCTGTCCAACCTCATCTTCGTCCAACTTTCGTTTCAACTGGGATTCCAAATCTTTAATCTGCTCAACAAGATAGTGATAATGCTGTTGTAATTTCAGCAATAACTGGCTGAGGTAAAGAGGCAAACTATTATCCTCAAGAATGGTACTCAGTCGGCTAATAACGGCAGCTCCTCGGGGAACGCTAATGCCAAATTCCAGCAGAAAAGCATGCATTTGATTGGTTGTTTTTACCTTATCCTGAACCAGGGATTCACGGACACGATGCAGAGCCCGCATTGCCTGCTGAGATTCCGTTCTGGGCTGCACAAAACGCATAGACGGACGCGATGCAGCTTCACAAATAGCTTCGGCGTCGACAAAGTCGTTTTTATTGCTTTTAACGAACGGGCGGACAAATTGTGGTGATATCAGCTTTGGGGAATGCCCCAACTCTTCCAACTTGCGTGCCATAAAGTGAGAACCGCCACAGGCTTCCATTGCGATGGTTGTAGCGGGGCATGTCGCCAAAAATTCGATCAACTTTGGCCGGGTAAATTTTTTACGGTAAACAGCCTTCCCGCGACGATCCTGGCAATGAATATGGAAAGAGTTTTTACCCAGATCGATACCAATGAGCGCAATGTTTTCCATGATAGTTCTCCGAATGAAAGCCTGTCCTCAGCATAGTACCGGGAAGGAGGGAGTGACCATCTCATTAAATAAAGCACGTTAAGCCCATTGCAGACTCTAGATATTGACGAGTACGTCGGGTTTTCTCTTGTTTGAGTTGCCTCTTGTGGTAAGATAGTAATCAATTACTATCTTACAAGGAGTGCTCGTGGACACCCATCCAAAGCATCTGCCGGCCGATGAACGTCGTGCCGTAACTGTCGAGTCCGTCGTGGCGCTTGCCGGTTCACAAAACCCAAGCGAGATAACCACTGCGGCTATCGCTAAACACATGAACTTGACCCAGGGTGCGCTGTTTCGGCACTTCCCGAACAAGGAAGCCATTTGGCAGGCGGTCATGGAGTGGGTAGCAGAGCGCCTATTAGCCAGAATCGATCGATCCGCACAAGGAATCGAGTCGCCCTTGGCAGCCATGGAGGCGATGTTCATGAGTCATATCGAATTCGTAGCTGAGCACCCAGGCGTGCCAAGAATGATGTTTGGTGAGCTTCAGCGTGCCGAATCGACACCGGCCAAGCGCATGGTGCAAACCTTGATTCAGCGCTACGGCGAACGTTTGCATCGTCTCATCGAGAAAGGCAAGGCCAGCGGCGAGTTGTCTCCCTCGCTTGACAACGAGGCGGCGGCAACGCTGTTCATTGGCACGATCCAGGGCTTGGTCATGCAATCGCTGTTGGCGGGTGATGTGGGACGTATGCACCGCGATGCGCCGCGCGTCTTTGCAATTTATCGGCGTGGCATAAGGAGTGCGCAATGAAAAAGTTACCCTTGCAAGGCCGCACCCTGGCACTGCTTGCCGTCATCATTCCTTTGCTGGTGCTTTTTATTTATGTCGGTCTGCGATCAGGGCCGCTCGCCCCGGTCGCTGTGACGGTGGCAAGCGTGGAATCACAGGCTATCACACCGGCGCTGTTCGGCATCGGCACGGTGGAGGCGCGCTACACCTACAAGATCGGACCGACGTTTGCCGGGCGCGTCAAACGCCTGGAGGTGCATGTAGGCGACCAGGTCAAGGCCGGACAGGTGCTCGGCGAGATGGAGCCGGTCGACCTTGATGATCGGGTGCGCTCACAGGAGTCTGTATTCAAGCGGGCGGAAGCGGCTTTGCGCGAGGCAGAAGCCCGGCAAGCCTACGCGCAAACCCAGGCGCGCCGCTATGAGCAATTGTTTGCGGTGCGCTCGACCAGCGAGGAAATCGTCACCACCAAGCGGCAGGAACTGCAGATCGCCGATGCCGCCCTATCCGCCGCTCGGGAAGATATTGCCCGGGCACGCTCCGACCGCGAAGCACTCGTCGCGCAGCGGAGCAATCTGCGCCTGATCGCGCCGGTCGACGGTGTAGTCGCCGTGCGCGATGCCGATCCCGGCACGACCATCGTCGCGGGCCAGGCCGTGGTGGAAGTGATCGACCCCAAGAGTTTGTGGATCAATGTGCGCTTCGACCAGATCAGCGCATCGGGGCTGGCTGGGGGGCTGCCGGCTCATATCGTCCTGCGTTCGCGTGGTGGCCAGACCTTGAAAGGTCGCGTGCTGCGGGTGGAACCCAAGGCCGACGCGGTAACCGAGGAAACGCTTGCCAAGGTGACATTCGATAACAAACCAGAACCTTTGCCACCAGTGGGTGAACTGGCCGAAGTCACGGTTGACTTGCCGGCGCTTCCGGCCGCTCCACTGATCCCCAACGCTGCCGTCCAGCGTGAAGGCGATAAAGTTGGTGTCTGGCAAATCGTGGATGGTGATCTGCATTTCTCCCCGGTCAAGCTCGGCACTTCCGACCTCAATGGTTACGTGCAGGTGCGCGAAGGGCTCAAGAATGGGGACCAGGTTGTGACCTATAGCGAAAAGGCACTGACGGCGCGCAGCCGCATCCATGTGGTCGAGCATATCCCGGGAGTTTCACGATGATCAGCCTGGCCGGCCGCGACATTCTCCATGCCTGGGGGAAATTCGTCTTCACCGGCATCGGTCTGGGTCTGCTGATCGGCGTCACCCTAGTCATGGCTGGGGTGTACCGAGGCATGGTGGACGACGGCAAGGCGTTGCTCGACAACAGTGGCGCTGACCTTTGGGTGGTGCAAAAGGATACTCTGGGTCCTTATGCGGAGTCGTCCAGCCTCAACGATGACGTGTATCGCGCCATTCTCGCCATGCCGGGAGTCTCACAGGCAGCGAACGCGACCTACCTGACCATGCAGGTACGCAAGGGCGAGAGTGATGTACGCACCATGGTGGTCGGCATCGCGCCCGGTGCGTTGGGGGCTACACCCGGATGGCCTCCTTATCTCGTCGCTGGACGCCAGATCACGCGCGGTCACTACGAGGCTGTGGCCGACATCGCCACCGGCTTCAAACTGGGAGATCGTCTTGCCATTCGCCGCAATCATTACACCGTCGTGGGGCTGACACGGCGCATGGTGTCGTCCAGCGGCGACCCGATGGTATTCATTCCGCTCAAAGATGCCCAGGAGGCCCAGTTCCTCAAGGACAACGATGCCATCTGGCAAAGCCGGCGTCGCACCGAAGCCAACCCGGTCTTCAATCGACCCGGTGATCCAGGTTTGCTGGATGCCGTGATTGCTTCACAGAGCAGCAACGCGTTCGTCAATGCCGTGCTGGTCACTCTGAAACCTGGTCATGCGCCGGACGAGGTTGCCGAATCCATCCAGCGCTGGAAGCGTTTGACGGTCTACACCCGGGCACAGATGGAAGACATCCTCGTCGGCAAGCTGATCGCCACCTCGGCCAAGCAGATCGGCATGTTCCTTGTGATTCTGGCCATCGTTAGCGCGGCCATCGTTGCCTTCATCATCTATTCGCTGACGATGGACAAAATCCGTGAGATCGCGGTGTTGAAGCTCATCGGCACACGCAACCGAACCATCGCCGCGATGATCATGCAGCAGGCGCTCGCCCTGGGCGTGATTGGCTTCGTGGTCGGCAAGATCACAGCCACCTTTTCAGCACCGGCTTTTCCAAAATATGTCCTGCTCACGCCAATGGATTCTGTCGCCGGTTTTTTTGCCGTGCTCGTGATCTGCGTTCTAGCTAGCCTCGTCGCCATTCGCATAGCACTCAAGGTTGATCCGGCCGAAGCCATTGGAGGTTGAGATGAGTAGCAAAGGGATACACATCGAAAGTTTAAGCAAGCGGTATGGCGATGGTGACACCGCTGTCTTTGCCTTGAGAGACGTGAATATGCATGTTGCGCCTGGTGAAGTGGTGGGACTGATCGGCCCTTCCGGGTCCGGCAAGAGCACGCTGCTCAAGTGTCTGGGTGCGGTGATCGAACCGACCGCCGGTCGCATGACGCTGGGCGATGAAGTGATCTACGCCGATGGCTGGAAAGTCCGCGACCTGCGCGCCTTACGGCGTGACAAGATCGGTTTCGTTTTCCAGGCGCCGTACCTGATTCCGTTTCTCGATGTCACCGACAACGTGGCGCTGCTGCCGATGCTTGCAGGCGTCGCGAATGGAGAGTCGCGCGCGAAGGCACTGGAATTGCTCACAGCGCTTGATGTGCAACACCGAGCTCGCGCAATGCCCTCGCAACTCTCCGGTGGCGAGCAGCAACGGGTCGCCATCGCGCGCGGACTGGTCAATCGTCCGCCGGTGATCCTGGCCGATGAACCCACTGCGCCGCTGGATTCCGAGCGCGCCATGGCTGTAATCCGCATCCTCAACGACATGGCCCGGAAGTTCGAGACCGCCATCATCGTCGTCACCCATGACGAAAAGATCATCCCCACATTCAAGCGCATCTACCACATCCGCGACGGCGTGACCCATGAGGAAGCTGGCGAAGGGCGGGAGTTCGAATGAGAGAACGATTGAATTACAGGAGAATTTCATGACCCACCGCAAACACAGCCACGCATTTGGAACTATCACCCTGACCGTTACGGCCTGCCTGCTTTTATGGGGTTTTCTGTTGCCAGCTTGGGCTGGTGACGCTACCCAGGTTGAGCCACTGGCGCTACGCAAGATCATGCAGGAACTCGGGCGCAACATGCAGGCTATTACCGGTGCGATTTCGCAGGAGGAATGGGTTCAGGTCGTTCAGCTCGCCCCAAAAGTTGCTGCACACCCCGAGCCACCGCTTACTGAAAAAATGCGCATCCTTGCTTACCTCGGCGCTGATGCGACCAAGTTCAGAAACTTTGACGCGCAGACTCACGAGGCGGCGCTGGCCATGAAGCTGGCTGCTGCGAGCAGCGACGGCAAGGCGGTGATCCAATCATTCGCCCTATCTGTCCCCGCTGGGGTGGGAGCATATCAACCTGACCGGCGATTACCTATGGCGCAGCAGTGCCAAGGTCGGTGCGGGGAAGTTCAGGCCATTGCGACCGCTGCCACCGGCTTAGCGTGCTTTATTTAATGAGATGGTCACTCCCTCCTTCCCGGTACTATGCTGAGGACAGGCTTTCATTCGGAGAACTATCATGGAAAACATTGCGCTCATTGGTATCGATCTGGGTAAAAACTCTTTCCATATTCATTGCCAGGATCGTCGCGGGAAGGCTGTTTACCGTAAAAAATTTACCCGGCCAAAGTTGATCGAATTTTTGGCGACATGCCCCGCTACAACCATCGCAATGGAAGCCTGTGGCGGTTCTCACTTTATGGCACGCAAGTTGGAAGAGTTGGGGCATTCCCCAAAGCTGATATCACCACAATTTGTCCGCCCGTTCGTTAAAAGCAATAAAAACGACTTTGTCGACGCCGAAGCTATTTGTGAAGCTGCATCGCGTCCGTCTATGCGTTTTGTGCAGCCCAGAACGGAATCTCAGCAGGCAATGCGGGCTCTGCATCGTGTCCGTGAATCCCTGGTTCAGGATAAGGTAAAAACAACCAATCAAATGCATGCTTTTCTGCTGGAATTTGGCATTAGCGTTCCCCGAGGAGCTGCCGTTATTAGCCGACTGAGTACCATTCTTGAGGATAATAGTTTGCCTCTTTACCTCAGCCAGTTATTGCTGAAATTACAACAGCATTATCACTATCTTGTTGAGCAGATTAAAGATTTGGAATCCCAGTTGAAACGAAAGTTGGACGAAGATGAGGTTGGACAGCGCTTGCTGAGCATTCCCTGCGTCGGAACACTGACAGCGAGTACTATTTCAACTGAGATTGGCGACGGGAGGCAGTACAGCACGGGAGGTAGGACGACATTGCTGGGAATTAGTAAGCGAGGTAATAAAAAGATCCGAACTTTGTTGGTTCAATGTGCCAGGGTATTCATACAAAAACTGGAACACCAGTCTGGCAAATTGGCCGATTGGGTCAGGGATTTACTGTGCCGGAAAAGCAACTTTGTCGTCACTTGTGCTCTGGCAAACAAGCTGGCCAGAATAGCCTGGGCCCTAACGGCACGACAGCAAACTTATGTAGCATAACGGCAGAAATACACCGGTTTAAAGAATTACTGATCTGGTTTTGCGAATACTGATATTGATGATACTAACGGCCCACCGGCCTGTTGAGGAACCTGTAAAACGGAAAGGCTCATTGAAGCCGTATATTTTCTGGAGGTTCATCAGGCGCGGAACTCATCAAGGCGCGGGAATAAAATCCCATTCAGACGCCGGATAGATTCAAGCAAGCCAACTTGTCGTCAAAATCGGTGTTGCAAAAACGGGAGTGACCATAGATTCCGTTTTCTGAGACGTCCCCTAGCTGGCTTATCAGGCAGATTCCGGACCGCTTTTTTGACGTTTTATCCGGAACCGAATGCGCGGAAATTGATGGTATTGCGCATGACGGTTTACTGCATGATACTGAACACAAGACAGCATACCCTGTTGCAGGAAGAGGTTTCCGAAAGGTGGATAACTGATCGGATGCTATCAGTCCATCACATCATCATGGCACCGACAGTTCCCGGACCCCATCCCCGACAGCATCAGAACCAATATCCTCCCGCTATGCGGTGTATTTAACGAGAGAGTCATAAATGGAGCAACTGAACGGCACGCCGCCTTGCCTTATGAAGGCGTGGAAGAAGCATGAACACGAACTTCTTTGCTGGTTACTCAGACAAGTGGGTAATGAGGCTGATGCTGATGATCTGATACAGGAAACCTTTCTCCGGGCAATACGACAACATGGGAAATTCTGTGCCATCGTGAATGCCAGAGCCTGGCTGTTTGAGGTTGCCCGGCATCTGCTTATTGATAAAAGCCGCCAGCAGCGTCCATTTATGCCTCTCCACGATGATTTATCATTGCCGGATAATACGCCTGAAACTGTCGACTCACTGGCTGGTTGTCTGCCCCGCATCCTGGATAAAATGGCAGAGTCTGATCGGATTATCCTTACGCTCTGTGATCTTGAGGGGATGAAACAGGCTGATTTTGCAGACCGAAATGGTCTGACACTTGCGGCAACCAAATCGCGTTTATCCCGGGCGAGGGATAGGCTGCATAGGAAACTTTCCAGCAATTGCCAGATCAGACTGGATGAGTATGGTCGGGTATGTTGTTTCACTCCCAAGTGAAGAATCTGTTTCCCCTTCTGGGGTTACCGATAAGCTATTGCAGTGAAATCCTGTTCAATAACATTTCTCAGCAAATGAAATAAATCGAAAAAAACTGCATCCTTTTCTGTCAAACAGCGTCTTCCCGAAAAACAACCGTCGTGAGGCCTGTCCGTTATGTTCCAGATTTTCACTGATTTTGCCACCTAGCTGGTCTATGAATGCCTTAGTCTGAGTCCTGCAACCAAACTCGGGGAGGCGATCCACTTTTTTGTCGAAGACGTGAGCAAAATTTTCGTTCTCTTGCTGGTCATGATCTACTTTGTGGCCATACTACGGGCCTCGCTGGATATTGAGAGGGTAAGAAACTATCTTGCAGGTAAGCACCGTGGAATGGGGTATTTACTGGGCTCCTGCTTTGGCGCCGTTACTCCGTTCTGTTCCTGCTCAAGTATCCCGGTATTTCTGGGGTTTACTTCGGCTGGTATCCCCCTCGGGATTACCATGGCCTTTCTCATCACATCCCCCCTTATCAATGAAGTCGCCGTCCTGCTTCTGGTCAGCCTGCTCGGATGGAAGTTCACGCTCATTTATATTGCTGTCGGAATGGCTGTTGGTATGGCTGGCGGTGCTTTTCTTGATCGGATTAAGGCCGAACGCTGGTTAGCCGATTTTGCCGCCGATGCCCTCAGAGACGGGCAGCAACATCAAACTGATGAGATCCGACAATCTACCATGGCACCGCATATGCCTCTCTCAAAGCGACATGCCTTTGCTAAAGAGGAAACTCTCACCATTTTTAAGCGTGTCTGGCTCTGGGTCATTCTCGGAGTAGGACTTGGTGCGGCATTGCATGGATTTGTGCCCGACGGATGGATCGCGTCGCATCTCGGTGCCGGTCAGTGGTGGACTGTCCCTGTAGCTGTGCTGGTTGGCATACCTCTCTATTCCAATGCTACCGGTGTGATCCCTGTGATGGAGAGTCTGATCACGAACGGCCTGCCAGTGGGGACAACTCTGGCTTTTTGCATGAGCACTGTGGCTGCCAGCTTTCCTGAGTTCATTCTGCTCAAACAGGTGATGAAGTGGCAATTACTGTGCACCCTGCTGTTGCTGTTGTTGACCTCTTTCACACTGGTTGGCTGGATTTTTAACGTTGTATTCCCGTTAATTCCCTGAAGAGGATTATAAAATGAAGCATGTAAAAGTACTGGGTACAGGCTGTTCCGGTTGTAAAACAACCATCCGCCTTATCCAGCAGGTGGCTGATGAGAGAGGCGTCGCTATTCAGCTTGAAAAAGTGGAGTCACTGTCTGAAATAATGAAACACAAAGTGATGGCGACCCCGGCGGTTGTCGTTGATAACATCGTTGTACATACCGGAGGAATACCATCAAGAGACATTATCGAAAGCTGGCTCTGACCTGCAGGCAGGGAAATAATTCCTGTTCGTTCATTGCCTGAAATATCAAGCTCTGATCTCTGTAGAGGACTTCCGGCAGCCCCTTTTTTAATGAAAAGTTCAGACCCAGAGATGAAGGTATACCTTCATCTCTGTCGCGGAGCTCCGCCACAGCAGGTAAAGTTTACACTCTGATATCTCACTTATCACAGTCAGTTCAGGTCCGTTTTTTGCTCTCTGACAGCTGGCCGTCTTACTCAGTCCCTGTTCAGCCTTTAGTTATCATATTCCTGACGCTTATTCGTTTAAAGTCTGAAACTTCGCTTCAAGCTCAAGTATTCTGAGACACATCTGCTCAATAAGTTCTGGTGTGATGGTTTTTTTAAAACGAGCGATGAGTTCAGCATCCGTGTCATCCATATATTTTATGGGTTTATCAAATGCAACCTGGCTAAGCTGGGCAAGCGCAAGAACTTCATCAATCATAAGGATTTTCTTCATAATGTCGCCTTTTCTTCCCGACTCAGGGTTTTAATGCCAGTCTGGAATTAAGTTTTCCCGGATTTTCCTCCGGGTTCCGACTTATCTGAGCATTAACAGCGGGACTCTGGTCTGTTCGAGCATCGCAGTTGTGTTACTGCCGATGAAAAAACGTCGCAGGGAAGAGTGCCCATATGCCCCCATGACAATCAAATCCACGCCGTTGTCTGCGGCGTAACGACAAAGCGCCTCCGTTACCGAGCGTCCTTCAGCTAACCGGGATATCGCACTGATGCCAGCGCACTGCAGACTACGCTTTGCCTCTTCGAGGGTATGAGCATCGCCGTTAACCATTACGATATGACATTCCAGGCTCTGCAGCAGAGGGCTGAGCGTCAGTCGACGCAGGTTTCTCCGGCTTTCCTCACTGCCATCAAACGCAAACATGACTCTTGAAGGTACAGAAAAAGTTTCAGGTACAATCATTACCGGCTTTTTCTGCAGGCGGATAATGCTCTCCAGATTGCTGCCAACCGGGTTCTGTGCTCCCCGGCGACCGAGCACCATCATACGAATACCCTTCAGGTCAGCCAGGATGATATCCAGTGCGCCATGTTTCTGAAGTTGCTGAACATCCGGGATACCGATCTGGCTGAGCAGTTCCGCGCATCCGGCAAGAATGGCGCGTCCCTGAGTCATCAGCAGGCGGTTACGCTCCCCTTCTATTCGGACAAGGTCCTGCGTCAGTTGCTCCCGGCTGTCAATACCGATAGTCCCCGTAAGGTCAGAAACTGCCGGTTGTTCATTTTTTTCAAGCACATGCAGCAGGGCAAGAGGAACGTCAAGCTTCCCGGCAATCCAGGCTGCATACTCACACACGGCGCGTGTTGATGACGATCCATCCACGCAGGCAATAACGGTGTTGTCCATAGCATTAATTCCTGACATTAATGACCTCCCATCAGTTTTTCGATTTCTTCGGGTTTATCGTGAACACCAAAGCGATCAACGATAGTACGGGTTGCTTCGTTCATCCCGCGGATCTCAACGTCTGTTCCTTCTCTGCGGAATTTAATAACCACCTTATCCAGTGCGCTGACCGACGTGATATCCCAGAAATGGGCATGCGTAACATCAATGACAACTTTCTCTGCAGCTTCGCGAAAATCAAAATACGCCATAAAGCGGTCGGCGGAGGCAAAGAACACCTGCCCGGTGACCTTATAGAGCCGGGACTCTTCCCTGAGTTCTGAAGAGACAGCCAGAAAACGCGCCACTTTAGTGGCAAAATTCAGGGAAGCGATAAGCACACCGGTCAGTACCCCGAATGCCAGATTATGAGTGGCCACCACCACCACCACTGTTGCCAGCATCACCACGCTGGTAGAAATGGGATGGCTTTTAAGGTCGGTAACTGAACGCCATGAAAAGGTACCAATCGAAACCATGATCATTACGGCGACAAGCGCGGCCATAGGGATTTGCGAGACCAGGTCCCTCAGAAAGACTACCATACACATCAGGACCACACCGGCAGTGAGGGTGGACAGACGGCCCCGACCGCCGGATTTCACGTTGATAACAGACTGACCAATCATTGCACAGCCCGCCATTCCCCCGACAAATGAGGTGCAGATATTAGCGATGCCCTGAGCCTTGCATTCCCTGTTTTTATCACTGGGGGTATCCGTCATATCGTCCACAATCGTGGCTGTCATCATTGATTCCAGTAACCCTACAATGGCGAGGCCTGCGGAGTAAGGGAGAATAATCAGGAGCGTATCAAGATTCAGCGGGATATCCGGCACCAGGAAGACCGGCAGACTGTCAGGCAGTTTGCCCATATCCCCGACCGTACGCACGTCCACATGCAGCCATATGGCAATCGCCGTAAGCACCACGATACAGACAAGGGGTGAGGGGATTGTTTTATTCAGATACGGGAAGAGGTAGATAATGGCGAGCCCTACTGCCGTCATAGCATAAACATGCCAGGTCACATTGGTGAGCTCAGGTAACTGCGCCATGAAAATCAGGATCGCGAGTGCATTAACGAATCCGGTCACCACGGAGCGTGAGACGTAGCGCATGAGACCGCCGAGTTTAAGATAACCGGCTATCAGCTGGAATACGCCGGTCAGTACGGAGGCAGCCAGTAAGTACTGTAGTCCATGATCCTTCACCAGGGTCACCATCAGGAGCGCCATTGCCCCCGTTGATGAAGATATCATCGCCGGGCGACCACCAAAGAAGGCCATAATCAGCGGGATACAGAAAGCGGAGTAAAGCCCCACCTGAGGGTCAACACCGGCAATAATGGAAAAGGCGATCGCTTCTGGAATGAGTGCGAGCGCGACAACAATACCAGCCAGCACGTCACCACGGACGTTACCCAGCCAGTCCTTACGCGTCGAGGACAGCAACATAGTAATTTCTCAGTTTTTAGATGTAGTTAGCCCCGGAGGACATAAGTTTCAAATACGATAAAACACATCCGCAGACGGGATGTTATTACGTGCGTTCTGAGGCTCGCTCAGTACGGCGGAGGAAGGGAAAACTCAGGGTGGCGTAATGCGCATGATCAGCAGATAAATCCTTGAAAGCAGGTACTCAGCCCTCAGTGAACAGAATAAGTCAGCGTAATGTACTTTAGTGCTGACCACGTGCTCTGTATGATACAGAATCTATCTACTATAAACGAAAATACAGCACGATCAATGCTCACACTCTATATGGGACGTTCGTACCTGGACATGATTATCTGTGTTCAATGTCCCCGCATGACCGTCTTAACATCCAGAATATTACGTTTCCAAAAAAACCAGAAATGATTAAAAAATGAGCTTAACGAATGGAAGGGACTTCCCCTGGATATGCGCCTGATTAACTCTTGTGCAATCATGGGGTAAACATAGCCCCGGAGGGATTCGTTATGACCATCACGACTGTCGGTATCGATCTTGCTAAAAATGTGTTCGCTGTTCACTGCGTTGACCAACACGGTAAAACTGTTCTGGTTAAACCCAAAGTATCGCGTGCTGCCCTTCCTGAGCTGATTGCCAGTTTACCTCCCTGTGTTATCGGGATGGAGCCATGCTCCGGGGCTCACTACTGGGCAAGGTTGTTTCGGCAATATGGTCATGAACCACGGCTGATGGCTGCTAAATTTGTATCTCCTTACCGCATGGCCGGTAAATCAGGCAAAAATGATGCAGCTGATGCTCAGGCTATCTGTGAAGCAGTTCGTCGCCCGCATATGCGGTTTGTACCAGTGAAGGATGAGAGCCAGCAGGCGATGCAATGCCTACACCGTATCAGACAGGGTTTTATCGAAGAGAAAACAGCAACATATAACCGATTGAGAGGTTTGATATCGGAATTCGGTGTCATCGCCCCACAAAGTACAGATGCCCTGCGTCACATGGTTTCTGAGCAGAAGAGTTCTTTGCCACTTCAGGTTCAACAATGTGTTAATGACCTGCTGGAACACATTGATCGTATTGAAGATAATATTACTGAATATGACCGGATTTTGTCCCGCATGGCAAAAACAGATCACCGCAGCCAGCGATTGATGGAACTGAAAGGGATTGGTCCCACAACGGCCTGTGCGCTGGTCGCCAGTATCGGTAATGCACACGATTTTAAAAATGGGCGACAACTGGCAGCCTGGCTGGGACTAACGCCATCGCAGTACAGCAGTGGTGGGAAATCAAAGCTTGGCAGGATAACTAAAGCTGGCGATTCGTATCTGCGAACGCTACTGGTTCAGGGGGCTCGTTCGGTTCTGATTGGTGCCGAGAAAAGGACTGATTTATTCAGTCGTTGGGTCTGTTCACTGGTCGATCGCAGAGGATACTGGCGTGCCGTTGTAGCCATCGCCGCCAAAAACGCAAGGCTGTGCTGGGCATCATTGCATTACGGTGATGATTTCAGGCTGTACTCAGCCAGCTAAAGCACGAAACAAAATAACCATCTGACCTGCAATTCGTTGATGATAAAGGGTTAGACCCCGTGAGGCCTATCTGGCTATTGTACAGGATATACGTATCCGCTTAACGAACAAGAACCTCACGCGCGTCTTTCATCAGGGTCCGAATCGATGACGATTCATCATGGCCGTTTATAGTACCGCAGTCTCTCCCCTTTATTTTTACTGAAGAGCAGACAGAAACCATAAACACCGGCGTTGACACGCCGGGGAAGCCCTTATAGTACAATAATTTTCGATATCCAAACTGACCCCAATCACATCACTGCCCGGTTGTATGCGCGAGGTTACCGACTGCGGCCTGAGTTTTTTAAGTGACGTAAAACCGTGTTGAGGCCAACGCCCATAATGCGTGCACTGGCGCGACATCCGACGCCATTCATGGCCATATCAATGATTTTCTGGTGCGTACCGGGCTGAGAGGCGGTGTAAGTGAACTGTAGTTGCCATGTTTTACGGCAATGAGAGCAGAGATAGCGCTGATGTCCGGCAGTGCTTTTGCCGTTACGCACCACGCCTTCAGTAGCGGAGCAGGAAGGACATCTGATGGAAATGGAAGCCACGCAAGCACCTTAAAATCACCATCATACACTAAATCAGTAAGTTGGCAGCATTACCTATTATCCGTATATTAAGTCAGCATCAGAATGCCGGCCGTCATATCAACTGGCAATAGTCAGTTACCACATTGCGCTACGTGAAAACTGACAGGGTTACAGGGGTGTACCAGGTCAGAATTCACGTAGCGCATCCTCTTCTTCTCTGCTCCATTCTCATTATGGTCCGATCATGTATGTCCTGGCATTACCCCATTTCTCCCAAAAACCGTAAAACAGCCCTCAGGCCGCGTCATGACTGGCTTTAACGTGGATCTATGTTGAAAAAGGATCCTTTACGCATTTGGTTTTACCCGCAATAATGCGGGATAAGACAATAAAAGGATCCGCGCGCTGCGATTTATTGTCATGGCAGGATCGGCCGGTCAGGTGCAAAATACCTGTATCCATAAAAAGTGCGTGCGCTACGTGAAAAATAGCCGATGAACAACGTCATTCCCCTGCAGAATTCACCAGAACGCGTTTCGTTGTTGCCGATCGCCCCGGGCGTTGATTTTGCGACCGCCGTGGCATTACGACGCATGGCCACCTCCACCGGTGCCACCCCGGCTTATCTGCTGGCGCCGGAAGTGAGTGCCCTCCTCTGGTATATGCCCGACCAGCGCCATCACATGCTGTTCGCCACCATGTGGAACACCGGTATCCGTATCGGAGAAGCCCGGACGCTGACCCCGGAGTCATTTGATCTCGATGGTCTGCGACCCTTTGTGCGGGTACTGTCTGAAAAAGTACGGGCCCGACGCGGGCGCCCACCGAAAGATGAGGTCCGCCTGGTCCCGCTGACCGATATAAGCTATGTCAGGCAGATGGCGAGCTGGATGGTCACCACCCGTCCCCGCCGGCGTGAACCGCTGTGGGCCGTCACCGATGAAACCATGCGTAACTGGCTGAAGCAGGCCGTTAAGCGGGCCGAAGCTGACGGGGTCCATTTTTCAATTCCGGTAACGCCCCATACCTTCCGGCACAGCTATATCATGCATATGCTCTATCACCGCCAGCCCCGGAAAGTGATTCAGGCGCTGGCCGGCCACAAGGATCCGCGCTCGATGGAGGTATATACCAGAGTGTTTGCGCTGGATATGGCGGCCACACTAGCCGTGCCGTTCACCGGTGACGGGCATGATGCCGCGCAGATCCTCCGGACACTTCCCCCTCTGACGTGACAACGTCACTCGCCACAGTTTATATAAGCTGTAGTGAGTAAATCTTCCCGGAGATAAGCTGTAGTGAGTGAAATAAGCTGTAGCAGGCAACATAAGCTGGAGTAAGCAGATTGTGATATGTGGAAGCCTGATGCAATAAGTCCGCAGGGCTGCGGCAACTGCAGAAAAACAATGGTGGAAGTTTGTTGCTCAGGAAGCACGGGCCTCAGACATGAGCCGCACTCATCACCGCTTATATAAGCTGTAGTGAGCAGGACACTCACCAGAGGCAGCAATATAAGCTGTAGCAAGTAAACAGAGAGGTGTTACTCACTACAGCTTATGTTCAGCGGGATTTGAAGAGTTTTTCCAGGTCATCGAGCGTGATGCCAAGTTTCTCTAAAAGCGCCAATTTCTCAGCCATCTCCGGACTCACATCACCCGGTGCGGCTGGCAGTTGAGGGTTCTCAGCACTCTCATCATGCGGTGGTTTTAACTTGGGCCGCCGGTAATGAATGCAGAAGAGTTTAGTGCGTCCCCGCTGGATCTCCGTGTAATCCAGATAGCCAATCTCCCGGAGCTGCTCCATGGCACGCCTCACCGTCTGGTTCTGCGAGAACACAGGGGATTTCAGGTTCAGGCGGGCCCGCAGACGCGCCAGAGATATCGGTGCCGGATCCCGGGGCAGACTCTCTATAAAGGTATAAAGGGCCTGGGCGGACTCCCGGCGTTTCAGGGCATTGATGGCCTTGAGCTGCAGTAACACTTTCCGGTCAAACTGGTAGAGTTCAAAGAGGCGCGGATCGGCCTGCAACTGGACGATATCCTTCTCCGTATCATAGTAGGCCGACTGCACCAGGTGTGTGATGTACTCTTTGGTGTGACTTTCGGTCGTGCGGGAAAACGAGATCACGGTACCCGCGATACGTTTTAGCGAGGGGCTGATACGCTCCCGGAGCTTGCGTGATGACTGACTGGAGGGGATCCCACAGAGTTTGGCGAACTCAACAAACGGCAGTTCAACCTTATCGCCGATAACCTTATGGCGTGCAAAGGAATGGATCACCCCTACCCAGGTCTTGAAGTCATTATCCATATCCAGGCGGGGACCGGTGATCTCCACCTTATCAAACCCTTCGGCTCTGGCGAGAGATAGACGCGTCAGTTCTTCCGTCGCATCAGTACGCGAAAGCGTGTTCTTTTTACTGTTTTTCAGTGATTTGAGAGTAGGGACAAACACTCCGAGCCGCATCAGTGCCACTGGCTGCACTGTATTACTGGCATTAGGAGTGAGATTTACGACTTCACCGGAGGATTTATCCACCTCTTCAAACAACTTTTTTAAGTCCAGATTGTCCTTGTCCAGAGAGCCCCCCGATCGGTGGATTGTTTTAGAATAAAAGCAGCCACTGTTCTCATGTTATGGCCTGTAAAACGCCAGACAACTGGCTTCAGTTTATGCACAGCCCTGATGAACTTTCAGGTGACATACTCACTGTAGTTTATATCAATCGCTTATTACAGCATATCCGTTGCATAATACAGCTTATTGTCTACCAGTTACAGCTTATGATTAACATGCTACAGCTTATGTGATCATGCTCCAGGCTCAGTCCTGACGCGGCCTTCAGAGGTGTCGGGATCTTCTTTGGATCTTACAGGGATCGCTTTAAGGATCTTATTACTGGATCGAATGACTGTATATGTGGATAACCTGCTGACCGACAAGGTAATTCAGACTGTTCATTAATGATCCCTTTTCATACCGGCAACAACGCGTACCTGCTCCTGCCAGCATCTGTGCTATTGCGCTTCCTCGCCGGTTCGCGGGCATAAGCCCGGTCACCGGACTGCGGCGAGCACTGATCTATTCATTTCTCAATACAGACTATGTCAAAACTGCACTTCTCTCAGAGCCATGATACGGAGGTTACATAGTACAGTTTGATTCTGGTTTCTTCCGATCAGACACAGCAACGGTAATTTGAGCCTGACCGATCAACATCGAGAAGTTTTTCTCTACACCTTTACGTGCTGTACCCGGATCCACAGCCAACTAGTGGTTGAAACATGCATACCATAACTCTATTATAATTGTACGGTATACATCCGTACATGCTATCGCCTTAAGTCCCGAACTCAACAAAACTGTCCGCTCTCTCAGATTAAAGAGTGGCCTGGGAGAGAAACCATGTCAGCACTGAAAAAGCAGCGCATTGACCTGAGATTAAATGAAGACGACAAACACATGATCGAAGAAGCTGCAGCAATGACTAACCAGTCAATTTCGCAGTTCATGGTCAGTACCGCCTCAGAACGCGCTGCAGAAGTTATTGACCAGCACCGTCGTCTGCTCCTCAATGAGGAGTCTTGGAACCTGGTTATGGATGCAATCATTAATCCGCCAGCACCGAATGACCGGCTGAAACGCGCCGCTAACCGTCTCCGGGAACTGGAGTAATAAATGGAGGGTTTAAGGATTGAGATTTTTTCAGAGGAAGTTGAATATGAATTAAGCAACTTCGATTGTGGAGAAGAGTATCTGAATACTTTTCTTACTGACCATCTGAAACGGCAGCATAACAGTAAGATCTTACGTGGTTATGTTCTCGTGACGAGAGAGAATAAACCGCGTGTGATGGGGTACTACACGCTATCAGGAAGTTGCTTTGAGAAAATACTTCTACCCAGCAAAACACAACAAAAGCGTGTACCCTACAAGAATGTGCCGAGCGTGACTTTGGGCCGTCTGGCAATTGATAAAAGCATTCACCACCAGGGATATGGAGAAACACTTGTTACCCATGCGATGAAAGTCGTGTATCAGGCCTCGCAGGCTGTGGGTATACACGGAATGTTCGTGGAAGCGCTGAACGACAACGCCAAAAAATTCTACCTTCGACTGGGTTTCATTCAGTTAAAGGAAGAAAACTGTAACTCGCTCTTTTACCCGACAAAATCTATTGAAGAATTGTTCGAAGTAAATGATGAATAAAACAGGTTTAGACTGATCCAGTAAAGCCGTACCGCTTATGTAAAGCGGCCTAGTCCTATTACAGTATTTTTGCCGAAACAGCTCTTCTGCGGTATCTAGGGAAGGTGCGAACAAGTCCCTGATATGAGATCATGTTTGTCATCTGGAGCCATGGAACAGGGTTCATTATGAGTCATCAACTTACCTTCGCCGACAGTGAATTCAGCAGTAAGCGCCGTCAGACCAGAAAAGAGATTTTCTTGTCCCGCATGGAGCAGATTCTGCCATGGCAAAACATGGTGGAAGTCATCGAGCCGTTTTACCCCAAGGCTGGTAATGGCCGGCGACCTTATCCGCTGGAAACCATGCTACGCATTCACTGCATGCAGCATTGGTACAACCTGAGCGATGGCGCGATGGAAGATGCTCTGTACGAAATCGCCTCCATGCGTCTGTTTGCCCGGTTATCCCTGGATAGCGCCTTGCCGGACCGCACCACCATCATGAATTTCCGCCACCTGCTGGAGCAGCATCAACTGGCCCGCCAATTGTTCAAGACCATCAATCGCTGGCTGGCCGAAGCAGGCGTCATGATGACTCAAGGCACCTTGGTCGATGCCAAGAGTGGCCTGACCCACAGCCTGGTCACTACCGCGGCCAACGAGCATGACCTCAATCAGCCGGGTAATCTGCTGCATGGAGAGGAGCAATTTGTCTCAGCCGATGCCGGCTACCAAGTGGCGCCACAGCGCGAGGAGTTGGCCGAGGTGGATGTGGACTGGCTGATCGCCGAGCGCCCCGGCAAGGTAAGAACCTTGAAACAGCATCCACGCAAGAACAAAACGGCCATCAACATCGAATACATGAAAGCCAGCATCCGGGCCAGGGTGGAGCACCCATTTCGCATCATCAAGCGACAGTTCGGCTTCGTGAAAGCCAGATACAAGGGGTTGCTGAAAAACGATAACCAACTGGCGATGTTATTCACGCTGGCCAACCTGTTTCGGGCGGACCAAATGATACGTCAGTGGGAGAGATCTCACTAAAAACTGGGGATAACGCCTTAAATGGCGAAGAAACGGTCTAAATAGGCTGATTCAAGGCATTTACGGGAGAAAAAATCGGCTCAAACATGAAGAAATGAAATGACTGAGTCAGCCGAGAAGAATGAATCGCCACGGAAAATCTAGACACTTCCGAGCCGTTGATAATACTGGTTTTCATATTCTGTCGGTGACATCTGATCGCTAGAACCATGCCGACGCTTACTGTTATAAAACATTTCGATGTAATCAAAAATATCGCTGCGGGCTTCTTCCCGCGTTCCGTAGATCTTTTTCTTTATCCGTTCGCGTTTCAACAACTGGAAAAAGCTTTCTGCAACCGCATTATCATGGCAGTTACCGCGACGGCTCATGCTGCCCTCCAGGCCGTGTGATTTCAGGAACGACTGCCACTCATGGCTTGTGTACTGACTGCCCTGATCCGAATGAACCAGCACCTGTTTTTGGGGATTACGCCGCCATACAGCCATCAGCAGTGCGTTCAGGACAATGTCCTTTGTCATCCGGGATTGCATGGACCAGCCGATAATTTTGCGTGAGAACAGATCAACAACAACGGCAAGATACAGCCAGCCTTCGTGGGTCCTGATGTAGGTTATGTCCGTTACCCAACGCTCATCCGGAGCATCCGGATTGAACTGTCGCTGGAGCCTGTTGGGCGACACGATACTGGCCTCGCCTTTACGTGCCCGCGGGCTCCGGTATCCGACCTGAGCCTTTATCCCGACACGTTTCATCAGTCGCCAGACCCGGTTCACTCCGCACTGTTGCCCGCTGTCCCGCAGATCCAGATGGATTTTGCGATAACCATAGACGCATCCCGATTCCAGCCAGAACTGTTTAATCTGTCCTGTCAGTCTCAGGTCTGCCTGATGGCGTTGTGAATGCGGCTGCTGAAGCCAGGCGTAAAAACCACTGGGATGAACATCCAGCACCCGACAGAGCAGGCGAACACGCCAGCAACAGGAGTTGTCACGGATAAAGGCGTACCTCAGTCGGACAGCTTTGCGAAGTACGCCGCTGTAGATTCAATTGGTCAACGCAACAGTTATGTGAAAACATGGGGTTGCGGAGGTTTTTTGAATGAGACGAACATTTACAGCAGAGGAAAAAGCCTCTGTTTTTGAACTATGGAAGAACGGAACAGGCTTCAGTGAAATAGCGAATATCCTGGGTTCAAAACCCGGAACGATCTTCACTATGTTAAGGGATACTGGCGGCATAAAACCCCATGAGCGTAAGCGGGCTGTAGCTCACCTGACACTGTCTGAGCGCGAGGAGATACGAGCTGGTTTGTCAGCCAAAATGAGCATTCGTGCGATAGCTACTGCGCTGAATCGCAGTCCTTCGACGATCTCACGTGAAGTTCAGCGTAATCGGGGCAGACGCTATTACAAAGCTGTTGATGCTAATAACCGAGCCAACAGAATGGCGAAAAGGCCAAAACCGTGCTTACTGGATCAAAATTTACCATTGCGAAAGCTTGTTCTGGAAAAGCTGGAGATGAAATGGTCTCCAGAGCAAATATCAGGATGGTTAAGGCGAACAAAACCACGTCAAAAAACGCTGCGAATATCACCTGAGACAATTTATAAAACGCTGTACTTTCGTAGCCGTGAAGCGCTACACCACCTGAATATACAGCATCTGCGACGGTCGCATAGCCTTCGCCATGGCAGGCGTCATACCCGCAAAGGCGAAAGAGGTACGATTAACATAGTGAACGGAACACCAATTCACGAACGTTCCCGAAATATCGATAACAGACGCTCTCTGGGGCATTGGGAGGGCGATTTAGTCTCAGGTACAAAAAACTCTCATATAGCCACACTTGTAGACCGAAAATCACGTTATACGATCATCCTTAGACTCAGGGGCAAAGATTCTGTCTCAGTAAATCAGGCTCTTACCGACAAATTCCTGAGTTTACCGTCAGAACTCAGAAAATCACTGACATGGGACAGAGGAATGGAACTGGCCAGACATCTGGAATTTACTGTCAGCACCGGCGTTAAAGTTTACCTCTGCGATCCTCAGAGTCCTTGGCAGCGGGGAACAAATGAGAACACAAATGGGCTAATTCGGCAGTACTTTCCTAAAAAGACATGTCTTGCCCAATATACTCAACATGAACTAGATCTGGTTGCTGCTCAGCTAAACAACAGACCGAGAAAGACACTGAAGTTCAAAACACCGAAAGAGATAATTGAAAGGGGTGTTGCATTGACAGATTGAATCTACAGCGGCTTTCCTGAGAAACGTAAGCGTCGTCTGAGTACCGTCTGGTCCCGAATCCAGGATCCTGTAACTTAAGCACCCACTTATTTTGCAGGTGGACACCTCATGCGCGCTAAAGAAAGACTTCCCCGGAAACACTATTCCCCTGAATTCAAAATGGAACTGGTCAGGCTGGCTCTTGAAGAAGAAGGCAGTATTGCCGCACTGGCCCGGAAACATGACGTCAATGATAACCTGCTCTTTAAATGGATAAGGCTCTGGCAGCGTGAAGGGCGGGTCTGTCGGCCCCGAAAAAACTCATCGTCGCTTCCTGCCCTGATACCCGTGCAGCTTCAGGCGGGCTCTTCTCTCCCAACCTTCGAACTACCATCCTGCTCTCCTCCCGCTACCTGCCACATAAAATGTCGGGGAGGAGAAATAACACTGACTCATCCCTCTGCTGAACTCATGAGCACTGTCCTGCGCGAACTGATGCGGGGGCCGGTATGATAAATCTTCCCGCAGGCACAAAAATCTGGCTGGTTGCCGGTATCACCGATATGCGCAACGGCTTCAATGGCCTCGCCGCAAAGGTGCAGACCGCGCTGAAAGATGACCCGATGTCCGGCCACGTCTTCATCTTCCGGGGACGCAGCGGCAGTCAGGTAAAACTGCTCTGGTCCACCGGCGATGGTCTGTGCCTGCTGACAAAGCGACTGGAACGTGGTCGCTTCGCCTGGCCCTCAGCCCGCGATGGCAAAGTGTTCCTGACGCCGGCGCAACTGGCGATGCTGATGGAAGGTATCGACTGGCGACAGCCAAAGCGGTTACTGACATCCCTGACCATGTTGTAGCGCTCTTTATCCTGGTTGTCGCAGAATAAGCCTGGTAAAATACAGGCTTATGAACGATACCTCTTCTGACGACATCCTTCTGCTGAAACAGCGCCTGGCCGAACAGGAAGCGTTGATCCACGCCCTGCAGGAAAAGCTGAGCAACCGGGAACGCGAAATAGACCATCTGCAGGCGCAACTGGATAAGCTGCGCCGGATGAACTTCGGCAGTCGTTCCGAAAAGGTATCCCGCCGTATCGCGCAAATGGAAGCTGACCTGAACCTGCTGCAGCAGGAAAGCGATACGCTGACCGGCCGGGTGGATGACCCGGCAGTGCAGCGCCCGCTGCGTCAGACCCGCACCCGCAAACCGTTCCCTGAGTCACTCCCACGGGATGAGAAGCGGCTGCTGCCGACTGAGCCGTGTTGCCCGGAGTGCGGTGGTTCGCTGAGTTACCTGGGTGAGGATGCCGCCGAACAGCTGGAGCTGATGCGCAGCGCCTTCCGGGTTATCCGGACAGTCCGTGAAAAGCATGCCTGCCGTCGGTGCGATCGCATCGTTCAGGCCCCGGCTCCTTCGCGCCCCATCGAACGGGGGATCGCCGGACCGGGGCTGCTGGCCCGAGTGCTGACCTCAAAGTATGCAGAGCACACACCGCTGTATCGCCAGTCGGAGATCTATGCCCGCCAGGGTGTAGTGTTGAGTCGTTCTGTACTGTCGGGCTGGGTGGATGCGTGTTGTCGTCTGCTGGCACCGCTGGATGAAGCCCTTCAGCACTATGTCCTGACCGACGGCAAACTCCATGCTGACGATACGCCTGTCCCGGTGCTGTTGCCGGGCAATAAGAAGACGAAGACCGGGCGCTTATGGACGTACGTTCGAGACGACCGCAACGCCGGATCAGCGCTGGCCCCCGCAGTGTGGTTCGCTTACAGCCCGGACAGAAAAGGTATCCACCCTCAGACCCATCTTGCAGGCTTCAGTGGCGTACTGCAGGCTGATGCCTACGCCGGGTTCAACGAGCTCTACCGCGACGGCCATATAAAGGAAGCCGCGTGCTGGGCCCATGCCCGCCGAAAAATCCACGATGTTCACGTCCGTACCCCGTCAGTCCTGACGGAGGAGGCGCTGAAACGGATCGGCGAGCTGTATGCCATCGAGTCGGAGATCAGAGGTAAAAGAGCAGAGGAACGGCAGGCAGTCCGGCACCAAAAAGTGCTGCCGCTGCTGGCGTCACTGGAGGGGTGGCTGCGGGAGAAACAGAAAACCCTCTCAAGGCACTCAGAACTGGCGAAGGCGTTCGGGTATGCGCTGAACCAGTGGCCGGCGCTGATCCGCTATGCAGAAGATGGCTGGGTGGAGGTGGATAATAACATTGCCGAAAACGCCCTACGACGGGTCAGTCTGGGGAGAAAAAACTGGCTGTTCTTCGGCTCGGATCATGGTGGTGAGCGCGGTGCGTCACTGTACAGTCTTATCGGGACGTGCAAATTAAACGGCGTGGATCCGGAACGCTATCTGCATTATGTACTTGATGTCATCGCCGACTGGCCTGTGAACCGGGTGGGTGCTCTGCTCCCGTGGCGGGTTACTCTGCCTGCCTGACCAGCTTCACTTCGTCAATACGGTTCTCACTGCACGCTTACTGAGAAACTCCCGGTTCACACGCATAACTCGGGATCTTGCTGGAGAGAGTAACCCAGTGATTTTGCCCTTCGTTTAAGCCCGTCGAGTACGCGATTACGGTAGCGCTCTTCATAATAATCCGCGCCAGGATCGACATATTTCTGACCGTATTTAAGGGCATTGTAGAACAGTATTGCCAGTTTTCTTGCCGTTGCAGTGACTGCTTTTGCTTTCCCGATACGGGATGATAATCGACGATAAAAAGCACCCAGCGCTGTATCGCTCCGGCCAATTGTTGTGGCTGCCAGTCTTAGTGCAGCAGCAATTCGACTGGATGAACGCCGTGTTTTCGAGGACAGTACTTTTCCACCGGAGATCTTATTCCCCGGGGACAAACACAGCCACGAGGTAAAATGGCTCGCATCCGGCCAGCGATTCATGTCAGTACCGCATTCGGCAACGAATTTTAGTGCCAGATAAGGTCCGAACCCATGTATCTGTGTCAGGTCTGCTCCGGTAATTTTCCAGAGTAATGGCCTGACATCAAAGGAAAGCTGATTGGGCTGTTTTGTACGATGTCTGGCGGAGGGCAATACTCCTTCAGGCTCTTCAGTTCCGGTGCTGAGCTGCAATAATGAAGTTTCGATTTGATCATCACACTCACGGATTTTTTCCTGGTAAAAATCGAAAAATGCCACCGACTGTTCAAGTGCAAAAAGATGTTCAGGCTGCCAGTTCCCTGTCAGTGCCTGTTGAAGAACCTCTGGCGTCTTTTTACATCTGACATCACGATACTGGATCAATACTGAAGGATCGCGCTCACCACTGACAATAGCTCTGACGATTGAAAGACCGGTAACGCCAGTAATATCCGATACGGCATGATGCAATTGAACATTCATCTGCATCAACGCCTTCTGCATATGTTGGATATGAGCAGCCCGGTATTCAGTCAGGCGTTCCCGTTGTCTCAAATAAGACCTGAGTACGGAAATGTCGTGTTCAGGTCTGAAACTGGCCCGAAGAAGGCCAAATGAATGCAGCTTCTGCAGCCACTGTGCGTCATTGACATCAGTCTTGCGACCGGGAACATTTTTTGCGTCTCTGGCATTAACAAGGATCACATTGAAACCCGCAGCCTCAAGGATCTCAAAAGCAGGCAACCAGTAAACGCCAGTGGACTCCATGGCAATGGTCGTAATGTGACAGGTTTTGAGCCAGTCGGACATCCGATGAAGGTCGCCAGTGAAACTTTGAAAAGTTCTGACCGGCTCGGCGTCAGCATCCGGTGGAACGGCGACTACGTGGAATTCAGCGCCAATATCAACGCCCGCAGCATGAGGATGGATAACAGACATTCGGGAGGATTTTTTCATGGAAATCTCCTTGCTCATTTTTCGATGAACGAAGGAGGGGACGACGGAGAAATCACCTTCCTGAACGGGATCAAAGTCACCACTGCCGGATCCGCCACAGTCCCTGAACCATGTTTTTTTACGGGGTCATACCACCAAAAGGCCGACGGCTGCTTCCTTCGCTAAATTAGCCTGCCAACTTTTCCGGGGAGTTTCTGAGACTCAGGACGGGGTTTCACCCATGGACAGTTTTTTAATATGTCCCGTTCGTCGGTAACCCGTTTCAGCTCTTTCTGGAGACGGCGGATCTCGGCCTGAGCATCTGACTGTTCTTTATTAGTGGAAGAATCCGGACCGTACTTCTTTATCCAGGCGTAAAGGCTGTGGGTGGTGATATCGAGACGTGTTGCAACGCTGGCAACAGAATAACCGCGATCAACAACCTGTTTGACTGCTTCAGTTTTAAACTCTTCGGGATAACGCTTACCGCTCATGGGCACCTCTCTTTAAGCCATCTTAAATGACTCTGAGGTGTCTGTTAAACCCATGGCGATTCAGTAGTCAATTCCTCACCATTCAAAACCATCCGCTGGATCTTCGTTAGCTTCAGAGCGTCTGCCACACCTTGTTAGTACGCAGTAATTCCTCTTCCTCGACGCATGCGCCTGCGTGCGCACGCTTTCTGCGGCGAGCGGATGATATTGACTGAAGCATGCAGCAGACTTTCAGTTGGATGCTGAACTGAAAACGGCTACATTTTGATCGGCTTTGCAATTTTTAAGGTGGTTTGCAATTTTAATGTTGCTTTGCGATTTTTATCAAGATTTAATAGATTAATGCAAAGATGATAACAAGGAACAGAGAATGGGACTGATGGAAACGCTTGACCAGTGCATTAATGCTGGTCATGAAATGACGAAAGCTATCGCGATTGCACAGTTTAACGATGATAGTCCGGAAGCTAGGAAAATTACCCGTCGCTGGCGTGTGGGTGAGGCCGCCGATCTGATTGGTGTTTCTTCTCAGGCAATCCGTGATGCCGAAAAAGCAGGACGCCTTCCACATCCTGATATGGAAATGCGTGGACGGGTGGAGCAGCGGGTGGGCTACACCATTGAACAAATCAATCATATGCGGGATGTATTTGGCACCCGTTTGCGCCGTCCTGATGACAGCGTTCCGCCCGTTATTGCGGTGGCAGCACATAAAGGGGGGGTTTATAAGACATCGGTATCTGTCCACCTGGCACAGGATCTGGCGCTGAAAGGGCTGAGGGTACTACTTGTCGAAGGGAATGATCCTCAGGGCACAGCCTCCATGTACCACGGTTGGGTTCCTGATTTGCATATCCATGCCGAAGACACACTGTTGCCTTTTTATCTCGGTGAGCGCGATGATGCAGCCTATGCCGTCAAATCCACCTGCTGGCCGGGTCTCGACATCATTCCGTCATGCTTGGCTCTGCACCGCATTGAAACAGAGCTCATGGGAAGGTTTGACGACGGAAAACTCCCGACAGAACCCCACATGATGCTTCGCCTGGCCATCGAAACGGTGGCTCATGATTATGATGTCATTGTTATCGACAGTGCACCGAACCTCGGTATTGGTACCATCAATGTTGTTTGTGCTGCGGATGTACTCATTGTGCCAACGCCAGCTGAGTTATTCGATTACACCTCTGCCCTTCAGTTTTTTGACATGCTGCGCGATCTGTTAAAAAACGTGGATCTGCAGGGTTTTGAGCCTGACGTCAGAATTCTTCTGACCAAGTACAGCAATAACAATGGCTCGCAGTCACCCTGGATGGAAGAACAGATCCGCGATGCCTGGGGAAGCATGGTACTGAAAAACGTTGTACGCGAGACCGACGAGGTCGGTAAAGGTCAGATCCGTATGAGAACAGTGTTTGAGCAGGCTATCGATCAACGCTCGTCTACAGGAGCCTGGCGAAATGCGCTGGCTATCTGGGAGCCTGTTTGTAATGAAATTTTTGATCGCCTGATTAAACCTCGCTGGGAGATCAGATAATGAAACGTGCTCCAGTTATTCCAAAACATACCATAAAAGATATTCGCCCCGAAACTGAGCCGTCAGCGGCACCCGCTGCACCGATGGTTGATTCATTAATCGCACGTGTAGGAGCCATGGCTCGTGGAAATGCCATACTGCTTCCAGTTTGCGGCCGGGAAGTGAAATTTATTCTGGAAGCCATCCCGGGCGAGAGTGTTGAAACGGCATCGAGAGTCTGGTCAGGTAATGAACGAGACCAGGAACTACTGACCGAAGACGCGCTTGATGATCTAATCCCCTCTTTCATCCTGAGTGGTCAGCAGACGCCTGCGTTCGGACGACGGGTAGAAGGTGTCATTGAGATTGCAGATGGTAGTCGCCGTCGTAAAGCCGCCATTCTGACATCATCGGATTATCGTGTTCTCGTCGGGGATCTCGATGACGAACAGATGATGGCTTTATCACGGCTGGGTAATGATTACCGCCCTGTCAGTGCTTATGAACGGGGCAACCGCTATGCAAAGCGGTTGGAAAATGATTTTAACGGCAATATCTCTGCTCTGGCTGAAGCTGAGAATATTTCCCGTAAAATCATCACGCGTTGCATCAACACGGCCCATTTGCCAAAATCAGTGGTTGCCCTGTTTACTCACCCTGGTGAACTTTCCGCCCGCTCTGGGGAGGCGCTGTATAAAGCATTTTCGGGAAAAGAAGCTTTATTGTTGCAACGGACACAACAGCTTCATGAGCAAAAGAAAGCGGGAGTTATCTTTGAATCCGAGGAAGTTATTGGTTTACTGACAGATGTTCTGAAAGAGCCATCAGGTAAAAAAGTTAACCTTAATACCCGTCATCAATTTGTACCTGGTGCGACAGCCCTATACAAAGGCGATAAGGTGATTTTTAATCTCGATAAATCTCGTTTACCTGCCGAATGTATCGAGAAGATAGAAAGCATACTGCGTGACTTACAAAAAGTTTAGCCTGTTTAATGTTACAAGCGAGCGTTATCATTAATTTCAAATATCCTTAATGCGTTACATGCTGCTTCGGAATATATACATCCGAAGCAGCTATTCTCTGCACTATAACACCAGTGGTGTTAAAAAGGTCTGTTTTCTTATCTCAACCTGATTGTTACCATAATCTAAGATCTAGTTTCTGCTACTTTTTCTTAACTAGTTCCACGGTTCACCCCTCAGCCTGCATATCAGAACTCAGACGGTAACCCATCCCGGAATACTGATTCCACACACCAGATTAACTGGGACCACGGTCCCACCTCCTACTTGCGTGGCAAAACTCACCCGCTAATCCCGCCCGGAATACGGATTCCACACACCAGATTAATGGGACCACGGTCCCACCTCCTACTTACGTGTCAGAACTCACCCGTTAATCCCGCCCGGAATACGGATTCCACACACCAGAATAACTGGGACCACGGTCCCACCTTCTACTTGCGTGGCAGAACTCACCCGTCAACCCCAACCGGGAATATCGATTCCACACGCCGGATTCACTGGAACTATGGTTCCACTCTGTTCAGCTGTTTTTATCACAATACCGATTTTAAGATTGTTACAGTGATTCCTGTATTCGGTGCGTAAGAAGATTATGTTCGTTTTGTTCCCTGGTGCTTCCTCGCTCACTCGCGGGCTTCGCCCTGTCGTTCGGCTGCGGCGAGCACTACTGATTCTCTCTGAAAGGGGAATTTAACTGAACCTAGCAATGGGGATATCTTTCCAACGGGTGGTGTAAGCAGGGGAGAGCATATCGCGTTTCATCTGCCAGGAAGGCGCAATCCCTCGGCTGGTAAACCAGACCTGTCCCAGACCGGAATGATTAATATCATCGAGAACCTTCATTAGCTCAGCGCGGTGAGGACGTGGCGAACGTTCGTCAAACAGCTGCAGCTGCGAAACGCCGGAGCCGGTGAAGTCATTCAGCATCACACCGGCTTTGGCATACCGGTGCCCGTCCTTCCAGATGCGCTCCAGAGCCGTTGTGGCGGCCGCAATGATGTCCCGGGTGTCCTGAGTGGGGGTAAGCAGTTTCTCAGTGGCCACGTTGCCGTAGTAAGGCTCTTTAACGGCGAACGGAGACGTTTTGATGAATACGGAAATATGCCGACAATACTGGCGCTCTTTACGCAGCTTTTCTGAGGCCCGCTCTGCGTACTGACAGACAGCCTGCCGCAGCGAATCGTACTCCGTGATTTTCTCTCCAAAACTGCGGCTGCAGACAATCTGCTGTTTCACTGGCGGGGCTTCCTCAAGCGACATGCAGCTTTCCCCGTTCAGTTCGCATACTGTTCGCTCGAGAACGACGGAGAAATTTTCCGGATGAAGGCCGGGTTCGCCTGGGCCAGATCGAGCGCGGTCCTGATGCCAAGGACATTGAGCTTGCGTGCAATACGGTTTCCCACGCCCCAGATCTCTTCGACCGGCTGCAGTGAAAGCAGTTTCCGCGTTCGCTGTGGATTCCCCCGGGTCAGGGCGAGCACACCACGAAACTGTTTCCACTCTTTAGAGGCCCACTGGGCTGATTTAGCGAGGGTTTTCGTCGGTCCGGCACCCACGTCGATGGTCAGACGGGTACAGTCATACACGTGCTGGCGCAGCTGCCGGCCGAAATCCTCCAGGTCCATGCAGTGCTCCACACCGGTCAAGTCAAGGAACATCTCGTCGATCGAATACTGTTCCACCCTGGGGGCCAGCTCCTCCAGGCAGTTCATCACGCGCGCCGACATCGAGGCATTTATGTGGAATAGAAAATCAATATAAATAATGCATGCTTTAAAAGATTACTATGAACTAAAAGCATACGTCCGAAATTGTTACCACATATCAAGATTCACAACTAATAATTTCGTATATTAATCCTCCAAGGCAGGTAGTCAGCTATCTGTTTGGCTTCCCTGATGCGATGGTAAAATGAAAAGACCACCGTTATGGGTTTAATAAAAAGATGCAGTCTTCTCCAGCTCAGCATGTTAGAAGGATTTTTCAATGGATGTTGAAATCAAATACTGCAATAACATAGATAACGCTTGCATTACACTCTCTGAAAATAAACTTAACATTAAGTTCGCTCCAAATGGCACGGGTAAAAGCACCATATCACGTGCCATTTTGCACAGTGTTTCTCGTGATGCCGCTGGTCTTAACAGTCTGCTACCTTTTAAGTTTCGAGCAGTGAATCCCGACGATTTTCAGCCCAGTGTAACGGGTACAGAGCAAATTCAGGATGTAATGTGCTTTGATGAAAAGTACGTGTCTCAGTTCACATTTCAGCCTGATGAACTGATTAGTAACAGCTTTGACATCTTTATCAAAACAGAAGCCTACAACCAAACGGAGCGAGAGATCGACTCGATGGTAATGGCAATCCGGCAGGAATTCAGTGGTAATGATGAGCTTGAGCTATTTATTACACATCTTCAGGAGCTTAGTGGTGCGTTCAAGCTGACAAGCAAGGGCTTATCTAAAGCCTCTACGGGGATGAAGGGGTTGGCAGGGGGTAACAAGCTTCAGCATATTCCCTCCGGGCTAGAGCCTTATCAGCCATTTATTCAGAGTCATCGTAATGTAGAGTGGATCGAGTGGCAGACCAAAGGGTATGAAAATTTCTGCTCACTCTCTGAGGGATGCTGTCCTTTCTGCACAGGTGATTCTCACGAAAAAGCAGAACAAATTAGCAAAGTAAGCGCTGAATATGACAAAGCAGTGATCAAAAATCTGGTTGGTATCATCACAGTACTTGATAAATTAGGCGAGTATTTTTCCGAAGCCGCACGCTCCCGTCTGAGGGAAATAACGACGTTACAGGGAGGATTGGAGAAGAAGCATGAAGACTACCTTGTTACCGTAAAGCAGCAGACAGAAAATCTTCTGGCCATGCTCTTAACATTAAAAACCCTGAACAGTTTTACTTTTAACGACGCCGGAAATATTCGTGCCTCTTTAGCCTCTTTTCGTTTGGATGTGAAGTATTTTTCCGAGCTGCAATCTGATAAAACTCTTGCAACAATTGGGAGACTGAACGCCTCGTTAGATAGCCTCATTTCCCAGGCTGGTTTGCTGCAGGGGCAAATCAACAAGCAGCGCGCTGGCATGCAGCGGCTCATTCAGAAACACAAGAAGGATATCAACACTTTTCTGGCATATGCGGGTTACCGCTATCAGGTAGATATATCTGGCGATGGAGAACAGTGCCGTCTTAAGCTTCGCCATGTCGACTATACCGACTATCTCAGTGGAGGTAGCCAACATTTGAGCTACGGCGAGCGTAATGCCTTTTCGATCGTTCTTTTTATGTACGAATGCCTGGCTCGTAAGCCCAACCTGATTATTCTCGATGATCCTATCTCTTCGTTTGATAAAAACAAAAAATTTGCCATCCTGGAAATGTTGTTCCGCCGTGACTCATCTGAGTGTTTGAAAAACCAGACGGTACTGATGCTTACACATGACGTTGAGCCAATCATCGATACTCTGAAGTCGGTGAAGAAGTTGTTTAGTAACCAGGTTACTGCATCCTATTTACGTTATAGCACTGGCACGATAACTGAATTACCTATCCGCGAAAGCGATATTCTGACGTTTGCCCAAATCTGCAAAGTGGTTCTCGAATCCGACTGTGATGACCTGATCAAGCTCATTTATCTTCGCAGGCATTATGAAATCATGGACAATCGAGGTGATGTTTATCAGGTACTTTCTAACTTATTTCACCGCCGAGAGGAACCAATCGACACACGCCTACCTCTGATTGAAGGAACAGGGTACCCGATGATGGACCCGGAGAGCTTCCTTAATGGATGCAGTTTAATCACTAAAAATATTTTTGGTTTTGATTACCCCCATATGCTGAGCTTGCTGAATGATCCTGACAAAATTCTGTCGTTATATCGAAGCTGCACGAATGGCTATGAAAAACTTCAGGTGTTCCGACTACTGGAACCTGAGGCCGATAACCGTGTCATTCGCAAGTTTGTGAATGAAACCTATCATATTGAAAACGAGTTTATCTGCCAACTAGACCCCACACGATTCGATCTTATCCCGGAATACGTTATTGTTGAATGTGACAGGCTGCTCCTTAATATCGGGGCGTCGAACGATGATGCTGAACTGGAAACGGCCTGAGCGTATGGTCTAGATGTAACTCTTCTTAGCAGTGAAGGTGAGTAGTAATACTCACCTACTTGGATCTCCAATTCAATTGAGCCTGCTGATAAGCACGCCTTTTTGGCGAGAAACAGAAGCCTCTAAAGTTGGGACATGCGAGACATGGCGCTTTTTATGCCGCCAGATAGTATCTTTCTGGCCCTGTAATGACAAAAAGCTGATTTTCGTTAACAATAACCCTGTTTAAATATCCAGATAAAAACATTTCCTCTGGGTCAAATGAGTGATACAGTTTCACCCATAAGACCCAATGGAGGCAATATGTCTGAATTTGAATTACTGGCGCAGGATCTGCTTGAGAAAGCAGAGGCGGAAGAACAACTGCGACAGGAAAATGATAAAAAGCTGCTCGGGCAGGTGCTGGAAATCTATGACCAGAAGTACGTGGCTGAACTGCTTAGAAAAGTTGGTAAAAATGAGTGGAGTCGCGAGACTCTTAATCGCTGGATTAATGGTAAGTGCTCACCTAAGTCGCTGACGTTAGCCGAAGAGGAACTTCTACGAAAAATGCTTCCGGAAGCGCCTGCTCATCACCCTGACTATGCCTTCCGGTTTATTGACCTGTTTGCTGGCATTGGAGGTATACGGAAGGGCTTCGAAACCATCGGTGGCCAGTGCGTTTTTACCAGTGAATGGAATAAAGAGGCTGTGCGCACATATAAAGCTAACTGGTTTAACGATGCTCAGGAACACACTTTCAATCTCGATATTCGGGAAGTCACGCTCAGTGATAAACCTGAAGTACCTGAAAACGATGCCTATGCTTACATTAATGAGCATGTGCCGGATCATGATGTACTTCTGGCAGGTTTCCCCTGTCAACCGTTCAGCCTTGCGGGTGTAAGCAAGAAAAACTCGCTCGGGCGCGCGCATGGTTTCGAATGTGAGGCTCAGGGAACGCTCTTCTTCGATGTGGCGCGTATTATCCGCGCAAAAAAACCTGCCATCTTTGTTCTTGAAAACGTTAAAAACCTGAAGAGCCATGACAAGGGTAAAACCTTTAAAGTCATCATGGATACCCTCGACGAACTGGGCTATGAAGTTGCGGATGCAGCTGAGATGGGCAAAAACGATCCTAAAGTTATCGACGGAAAGCACTTTTTACCTCAGCACCGAGAACGTATCGTTTTGGTCGGTTTCCGTCGTGATCTGAATATTCACCAGGGTTTTACCCTGCGCGATATTAGTCGTTTTTATCCGGAACAGCGTCCGTCATTTGGCGAACTGCTGGAACCCGTGGTTGACAGCAAATATATACTGACGCCGAAACTCTGGGAGTATCTCTATAACTACGCCAAAAAGCACGCAGCTAAGGGTAACGGATTCGGTTTTGGCCTCGTTAATCCTGAAAATAAAGAAAGCATTGCCCGTACGCTTTCTGCTCGCTATCACAAAGACGGGTCTGAAATTCTGATAGACCGTGGCTGGGATATGGTCACAGGTGAAACAGACTTCGCGAACGAAGAAAATCAGGCGCATCGGCCCCGCAGGCTGACTCCACGAGAGTGCGCGCGCCTTATGGGTTTTGAAAAAGTAGATGGCAGGCCTTTTCGCATTCCTGTGTCAGACACTCAGTCGTACAGGCAGTTCGGTAACTCCGTAGTGGTGCCCGTGTTTGAAGCCGTAGCCAAACTGCTTGAACCTTATATCCTGAAAGCGGTTTATGCCGATTCGTGCAAGGTTGAACGAATCTGAACGCTCCTCCCGGTATTTATGCCGGGAGATTATCTATGGAATATCTGCGTAAAGCCCTGTCAGCTCAGCAATAAACGCGCCTAGCGTCATTAGCTCAGCTCTCACCGCCTCCGGGTATTTTTTGTGCAGAGATGATGGCACGACCAGTCTGACACCCGACTCCCGCATCTCCCGATATTGAGCCAGAGAAACTCCCTCCTGGAGTGTAAACAGATGCACCTGATGAATTTTATCGGCCTCATTCAGTATCTGACGCCAGCGATCCTTACAGGTAGTCTTGACTGCCAGCATGCGCAGATTTTCTACGGGAAACTCAGTATCGTGGTAAGCCCCTGCGGAAGGGAAAAGGAAATCGGGCTTTTTATTACCTTCTGTGACGGCCTGCGTCGCAAAGTGTCGCAGGCCGTGCTCAATGAATAGATGCTCCAGGTGCAGTTCCAGCGACTTCCCGGCTCTGGATTTACGGCGATTGCTGACAGAATTGGCCAGCGCAATAAATTCATCCACAGAGCCAAATCCTTTTCGGATGATATCCAGAACATGCAGTTCCTCAACCAACAGAAATATGTCGTACTCCACGCGCCGGCGGTCAAGAAGTTGCTCATCCGGATCAAGGGAATTTTTCACATAATGGCTGGCTGCATACTGAATAATTTCACTTCCCGACGGAAAGCGCAGGTGCCAGTCTTCAGGTAGAATATATTTATGATTTACTGGCGCTTGCTGTAGAGATAGTCCGCCAAGAATCTGTCCTGCGGGGCCGGATATAAGCGCTCCGGGTATAACTTCACCAATAGCGGTCTCAATGACGTCCTCTTCATCAGTGCTGGCGCATACCCAAATATTTACTTCCTTACAGTCCCCCCCTTGCTCATCAAGCTTGAAAGCCAGGAGCGTCAGAGCCCCTGTATTTTCAGGATCCTGAAGTGGGCTGCCTCTACCCCAGCGGGTAATCCTTTTTTCATTCCGGGTTTTACCAAAATGACGGCTGTTATAATAAATTGCCCGGGCTTCGCTGTCTGGGCAATCATGCGATGACACATGTGCGGTGAGAAAAACCGAAGGGTTCAGTTCACGGGTATGGTTGATAGACGGAAACAGTTTTTCAACGATACCTGAAGGGATATAAAGCCCTACCTGGTGACCACCTGTTGCGCCGGTATCGTTGGCGGAAAGGCGTTTGATGTAGACGAAGTAATTCTCACATGCGATCTCAAGTAGCCAGTTGTGGAAAACCGACATAAGCATCCCCTGTTACCCTGAAACTCTACTCACCATTTTTTCATAATTATATACAAACAGCCAGAAAGGCTGTTACAGGCGATTTGATCTGCAACCTATTGGTTAATATGCTCTGATGTGCGCAATCTTCGTTTTTTGCTCATATTGGTTCATTTTATCCTCCGGATTTACCGGTTAATTTTGCAAGAGCCTGTTCTACTTTTTTAATATCCTGCTCTACAATGGCTTTCTCATCAGGCGTGAGCGGGACCTCTTCGAGATAACGCCTGATAGATGTTTTACTCTCCAGCATCAGTCCGCGCGCACTGTCTTTCAGCAGATTAAAATCGCAACCAATGCAGGCCATTCTGTGCGGGCAACTGCTCCAGAATGGATTCATGCAGAAGGACTCACCAAGGTCATAATAGGTCGCCGGATCAGTGGGCGAGACCGCTTCCGGATCGTGATCGACCAGTACGCTTATCATATGGGCTATCCGATCGGCCTTCACAAATGACGCTGCCAGCTGTGTAGGGCGGATGCGAATGTAATGCAGGGTTGACTGTGGTGATGAATGACCTGACCACTGCATCAGTTCATACAGCGACATGCCCTGTGGTACGCTGGCAAGCGCAGTCAGGGCTGAAACCCGTCCACGGTGGCTGGTTATGGCGCCTCCGCTGTCTTCAACCGGCAGCCCCGCTCTGGCGCAGAGGACTGGGATGACCGTCCGGTTAATCACATCGCTGCCTGCCGGCTTGCCGCGATACTGGAAGAGATAACGGACTTTTTCTCCGGTGCGATCATCATTCAGTTTTGCCTGATCCACGGGGCGGATGTTCAACCATATGTCTACATATTTTTTTACAATGACAGAGACGGGTTTAACAAATGCTTTCGATGTCTTTCCTGCCGGGACGTTTAGATAACATAGTGTTCCGGCAGGAACGACACTACCATCCTCCCTGATAATGTCTTCTGACTGAGGCGTGACGCATTCCGTAGTCAGGCGCAGGAGTTCATTCTGTCGTAAACCTGCATGGGTCCAGATAACAGCCATTGCCTGAAGCATGGAAAGGGGATAGTGAATTTCACTGAGCAGGTCTTCGTGGCGCAGGTTCAGACTGGCCCAGATGAGTTTGAGCCAGACGGGATCATCTATCACTCTCGGATTTACACCACGGCGAAAAAGTGGGGTATCCGGCGTGAAAAGGTGACGGGCGGGGCTGAAATTAAGGCGTCCCCAGCCCCAGAGTTCGAAATCGCTCATAAATCGTCGCAGCGAATAGATAAAATGTGCACGTGAATGTGGCATCATGGGCTCTCCGGAGCGTTTGGACTTCCGCAGTCCATGTTCAGTCCCCAGAGACAGCTCATCCACTTTCATTCGCCCCACAGCAGCGATAAAACTGGCACATGTCTCAATAGACCAGTCTGTCGGGACCTTCACCTCGGGATGCTCCTTTGCCAGCCAGAGGCCGCAGCGAAGAATAAAGCTGTACTGGTTTTCACGGGTTCTGGGACGAAGCACAGATGTCTCACGCCAGCGTCTGCACCATGCGACCCATTCAGGGCTGATATTTTCGACCGGCTTCTCATGCCATTCGGTGTAGTTACGCATTCGTACCGGCTTTGCAATAATGCCAAGTGCGGCAAGCCCATGAGAAATTTTCCCTACGTGTCTTGATACGCGCTTATCGTGGTACTGCTGAGCTTGCCAGAGAAGCTCTGTGGTCATCTCTTCAAGCCTGGGATTATCATTGAGTAGCATCAGCAGACCCAGGGGGGAGGAAACGGCATGCCGCAGGTGCTGAGGGGAATAGCCCAGTGATATCAGTGCTTCCGAGAGCCGGTTCAGCTGGTCCCGGAAAATCGCGTTGCCGTAGATGGCACTGGCGTAAAGCGACAGAGTGTTTTCATGAGGGATCTGAAGCGGCGACGTGAATGAACCGAGATGATATGCAAATGCCATCATAAGTGGTTTACCGCGACGATATTTATCAAACAGGGAGATCCACTGGTCTTTCCGCCAGTTCCAGCAAGGTTGCCCTACATTTTGCATTTCAGTCAGCATCGCCATAATTACAGTGCGGGTAAGTCTACAGCCGGTGCCACTGGTGTTGGCGATATCCAGCAGGGGGGTGATCAGGGAAGAGAGGGAACCGGACCTGCCATAGTTACGGGAGCGTTTATGGCTTGTACTTAGCGCTTCTTTCTGCTCAGGACTAAAGCCAGCGTGCAGGTCATAATCTGCACGGCAAAAATGCGCGTATATGAAACCTTTATCACGCTTGCCTGTCATTCTCTCTCTCCGGGCCAAACATGATAGCTGCGATTTTCCGGTCAGTCTCCGCAACAGTCATCGCCATTCTGGCCGCAAGATCAGTGCCTGAAAGATGGATATATATCTGCGTGGTGCGTAGATCACGATGACCAGCATAGGTTGCTATCTCATGCAGCTTCCATCCCGCCCGGGCAAGATGTGTCAGTCGCAGGTGACGAAAGGTGTGCGTGGTCAGAAATGGCATGCTGGTCCTGTCTGACCACTAGCGAACCGTTTTACTCCAGCTCCAGTATGAAAGCGGTGAGCCATAATTTCTGTCAGAAAACGAACGGAACAGTGCTCCACCAGTAATACCCGCTTGCCTCAGGTTCCTGAGATGTGCTGCCAGTACCGGCGTAATCGCCGGGCCGTAGCAGACCACCCGTTCGCGTTTGCCTTTAGTGTTTTCGGCGCGAATCCGTATAAGCCTGTGGGCAGGATCGATATCCTCTATGGTTATTGTTGTCACCTCAGTGCGTCTTAGCGCACCATGATACGCCAGCGCTAGCATCAGGCGATCGCGCAATGAACAGTCTGATATATAACCCAAGAGATGATACCACTGGCCGTCATCCGGAATTTGTGGCAGTCGTGTTATTCGCTGGACCATACCGCGTCCTGCTGAAGGCATGTGGGGTGTGCCTGCTCGCGGTAAAGGGTTCCGGCTAATTACCCCCATGTAAATCAGATAGTCAAACCACAGACGTATAGCAGAAAGGCGAAGCTGAAGCGTTGCACTGGCTGCAGGCTGAGGCATGCCGGGTAACTGGGGGCGAATGTACGCAGCGATATCTTCAAAGCTTGCCTGCTCGGGGGGCAATTCCCGCTGGCAGCAGAAGTGAAAGAAGTGAGTAAGTGCGCCGCGGTAGGCATGAATTGTCGCCGGTGACCTGCCGAGATCGGATAATAACCCCAACCATCGTTCTGCCTGTGAACTGGCAGGAGTACAGAATAAAGTGGTGAGCATTGTGTTCTCCTTCGTAATCAGGAATCCTGTTCAAAGTTTACACAGAAAATGTTGCATTCCACTTAACTTACTAGAGGGCGTAATTACTGGAGAACGCGATAACCGGCTCCGGAAATTTCATCGACTTCAGCTGAAACCACGGTACCCCCATTTTGATACCCAGCCGCTTCGCTTCAGGACTTCTCGCAATGACACAGCCATCGTTATTTGAGAGAACGACGACGGGTTTGTTTCGCAGGTCAGGGCGAAAAACCTTTTCGCAGCTGGCATAGAACGAATTCACGTCAGCAAGCGCGTACATCAGTCCATGCCCCGTGTTTTGTGTATGAAGGCTGTCACCACCCCAAAAATCTGCAGGTCTTCCGGATAGAGAGTGGGATAGGCCGGGTTCATCGGCAGCAGGGCGATACGGGGTGTCAGCTGCAGGCGTTTAACCGTGAATTCGCCATCAGTCTCCGCGATGACAATGTCACCCTGCAGCGGCTTTTCGGCTTTGTCGACCACCATCAGGTCGCCGGAATGCAGGCCCATCTCTTTCATCGAATCCCCGATAGCCCTGACGAAGAACGTTGCAGCCGGACGCCGGATGCAATAGGCATTCAGGTCCAGTTCCTCCTCCGTGTAATCGGCGGCCGGTGACGGAAAACCCGCCGGGCAACGTTCGGTGAACAGCGGGGCAGTGGACGGCACCGGCTCCTGTTCGGGGGCGACAAAAAGTAACATGGCATACCTCTTAAAATACCTGTTTTTATATACAGTATTATTTAAGATATTTCCCGTCCTGCAAGAAGAATTTTACCTGCTCCTGCCAGGTCATTGTTCTGGCGGATAAAACAGGCTCAGGGTTATCCACAGAAACGGTGCATAACCCTGTGAGTGGATACCGGGTATCTCACCGTCTGCTAAGCCTGTGGCTCTATCAGTTCCCGGCCCTGGTTCCGGGGATTGCCAACAGCCCGGCTGACGGGGTGCCATGTGAAATCTTCGGAGCAAAGACTGCCCTCACGGGCAATGTCTTCCGCCTCTTTACTGGTTGTGTTTTCGCTGAGCCATTTACGTGCGGCAGCCGGTGAGTACACGAGCGGTCGTCGATCGTGAATGTCCAGCAGTCCCTCATCCGCAGTTGCTGTGACGATCAGGAATCCTTTTTGGTCATTGCCGTTCTCAAAAGGTGGTTTCCCGATGGCTGCGAGCAGGAGCGGATTTCCGTCCTTACGGTAAATGAAAAACGGCTGTTTCACGCCGTTTTGCTGTTTCCACTCGAACCAGCCGTCGGCAAAAACAATGGCCCGTCCGTGCTCCCAGAGTGGTCTGAACATCCGGCTGTTGGCCGCAGTTTCACTTCGGGCGTTGATAAGAGCGGGCTTGTTCCACCACTCCGGGGCATAACCCCAGTGAACTGGATCAAGCTGCAGCTGCGAGCGGCGTTCACTCAGCAGCAACACCCGGGTTCCGGGCGCAACGTTGTAGCGGCCGACGGGCTCCGGATCATACGGAATATCCCGTTCTGCTTCTTCTCCGAGAAAGGCCATGTACTCCTCGCGGGAGTTGTACTGCGTAAACCGACCGCACATTATCGTTTCTCCGGTGAAGATTTCGCATGCGAAATCTGTGTTTTCTTCAGTTCAGAACATAGGTTGTATTTCAGGTTCCTGCCATCGTGTGGCCGCCGTGCCGCTACTGTAGCCGGGCCACTTCGAATGCAAGGGTTCGCTCTGCCGGTGTCCTCACCCGGTCGCAGTTAATTTCAAAGGCATTACCCGCTGTCTTCCCGTCGTTTTCCGTCTCAATTTTCGCCGTCAAACCGTCCAGCCAGCGTGGGCTTTTTCACTGCGCTGCGGCTTGCGGCACCGCCCCTGCATTCTCCGCTTTTCGCTTGGCTGTCGTATCGGCACGGCGTAACTGGCGCCGCATTTGAGAAAGGAGAACTACCATGTCCCGATTTATCCAGGGTAATTGCGTCCATATCATGTCCGGCTTTCCGGATAATGCTGTCGATTTCATTCTCACCGACCCGCCATATCTCGTCGGTTTTCGTGACCGTCAGGGGCGTACCATCGCCGGCGATAAAACCGATGAATGGCTGCAACCCGCCTGCCATGAGATGTATCGCGTGCTGAAAAAAGACACGCTGATGGTGAGCTTCTATGGCTGGAACCGCGTCGATCGCTTTATGGCTGCCTGGAAAAATGCGGGATTCAGCGTTGTCGGCCACCTGGTGTTTACCAAAACCTACACATCGAAGGCCGCATACGTGGGCTATCGCCACGAATGCGCCTACATCCTTGCAAAAGGCCGTCCACGTCTGCCACAAAACCCGCTGCCGGACGTGCTGGGCTGGAAATACAGCGGCAACCGGCACCACCCTACCGAAAAACCCGTAACCAGCCTGCAACCGCTGATTGAGTCCTTCACACATCCCGGCGCGATTGTGCTCGACCCCTTTGCGGGCAGTGGCTCTACCTGCGTGGCCGCGCTCCAGTCTGGCCGTCGCTACATCGGTATTGAACTGCTGGAGCAGTATCACCGGGCCGGACAGCAACGTCTGGCCGCCGTCCGGCGCGCCATGCAGTACCCGGCCGCTAACGACGAGTTCCCGGAGGCTGCGTAATGAACTATGCAGGACACGAAAAACTCCGCGCAGAAGTGACGGAAGTCGCCAACAGCATGTGTGACCTGCGGGCGACGCTGAACGGGATGGAGCACCGCTATCGCTTTGATTCCGATGTGCTGGCCGAACGCCTGACCCGTCAGACCCTTTTTCGCATCAATGCCCTGTTTATGGCGGCGTACAACGAAATTCTTGAGCTGGATGCCTGCTTTAAGGACTAAGGAGAAAAACATGTACGGAACCTGTGAAACCCTCTGCCGGTTGTTGCGTGAGCAGTATCCCGCAGAAACCCCGCTGAACCTCATTATCTGGTCCCCGGCGGATATCGAAGCACTGGCCGACGGAATGGAATATGCCGTTTCGGAGCAGGACACAAGGGCGGTACTGGCGCGTATGGACGCCATTCCGGAGGAACAACGGCTTGAGTCGGGCGTGTCTGCCGGTGCGGTGATGGATCTGATTGAACAGGTGAAACAGGCCGCAGCGGCGGTGAGTGTGCCGGCTGACCTGCTTGAAACCCTGCTGACCACTGCCGAACAGGCGTTATGGCACAGGGAATGGACCGCCCGTGACAGCAATCATCCGGTCCCGGAAAGCGTTACCCGCCGCCTGGCTGATGCGGCGAAAGTTCGCGCCTTACTGAAAAACTGAAATCAACACGCCGCCCGGGCGGCGTGTACTGACCCCGTTCAGAGGAACCCATTATGCAGGAAATCACCACGTTAACCGCCCTTGTTATGCGCCGTGCGCGCGATTTGATTGCTGATTATGGATGGCCTGACCATACCGATGTTGATCAGCGTGATCCGGTCAATAAACCGGGCTGGATAAGCATTTATGTCCGTCTGGATGCGGCAAATATTGTTCATCTGCTGCCTTTGCTTTGTACCGGTGACGTACCCGCAGAGCTGCAAAGTGCCATGACAAAAATATCCGGGACGCCAGCGCAGATTATTTTATCCGGCAGCCGCTATGCCGACGCGCCGCAGCTTCCGGAGGACGGAACACAGATAGCTTTCCCCTGGGCCGGGGAATGGCTGACGGAGCCGGAGATTCAGGCTGTAACGGATTGCCTGTCCCGCGCCGTGCGGGATGTATCCCGGCAGGTATGGGAGGATGCGCGCCGGATAAAGGCGGCACTGAACACGCGCGGGGAAACGCTGTTTTATCGCCAGACCCGAAACTTCCGTCTGGTTGTGAAGGAAAATGATATGCCCTGCTGGCTGGACGATGATGACAATTTGCCGGTGGTGCTCGATGCCATCCTGAACAAAGGGGCACGCTACAGTAGCGTCGAGTTCTTTGTTATCAGCGACAAAGTGGATCAAATCCTGGCATGTGGCCAGATGTGCGATGTGCTGCGTATTCCGGGCGAGCCTCCGCGCCGGTGGATGGATTTAACCCTGTTACATGAGGTCATGGCAGAAGCGCGTGCAGAAATCAGTCTTGTCCGCAATGCCCTGTCAGCAATCCGGCCAGTTTAGCGAACAGCAGGGGGCGGCGGCCCCCTGAATCTGGCACGAAGGATAAGGATGTCGCCGGCTCCGCTTTTACGGCTCTTCCTCCACGTTGTTCCGGCTTCGCGTTGAGTAACGTCCCGTGCGGCCTGCGGCAAACGCCGTGCCTCTACTGTAGCCGGGCCGCGGCTGATGCAAGGGAAGCGTAAACGCCGTCACCTTCACCCGGTCGCAGTTTATTTCAAAGGCATTATCCGCCGTCTTCCCGTCGTTTTCCGGCTCAGTTTTCGCCGTCAAACCGTCCAGCCTGCTCCTGCTTTTTTACTGCGCTGCGGCTTCGGTGACGCCCTTGCATCCTCCGCTTTTCGCCCGGCTGTCGTGTCGGCACGGCGTAAGCCGGAACTCAGACGACATCGACTAGGGAGGATTTTTTATGAGCACTACGACCACCACACCCGCTGTTTACGTGGGCACGTATCACAAATACAACTGCGGCAGCATTTTCGGCAAATGGTTTGATCTGACGGAATTTGACGGCAGGGAGGATTTTTACGAGGCCTGTCAGGCGCTGCATGCCGATGAATGGGATGCCGAGTTTATGTTTCAGGACTGGGAAGGTATCCCGTCGCAGTTCGTCTCTGAATGCTCCATTGACTGGGATTTTATCGCCGCTTACAAACGCGCCGAAGAAGAGGGCAGGGAAGCCGCTTTTATCGCCTGGGCGGAGTATACTGGCGAGTGTGATTATGACGCGTTTGATGATGCGTACCGGGGCGAGGCGGAAAGCGAGGAGGACTTTGCGCGGGAGATGGTGGAGGACAACGGCCTGTTAAATGAGGTGCCGGAGCCGTTGCGCAGCTATTTCGATTTTGAAGCCTGGGCGCGTGACCTGTTCAGCAGCGGCTATGTGTTCCATGACGGCTATGTCTTCAGCAACTGATTAATGTCCGGCGGGGAAACCCGCCGGTTAAGGATAAAACGTATGAAACTTGCAACGGAAACCCGCGAGATCCTGCGACAGTACAAAGCGCTTATTAATGCCCGCCGCCGCGAGAATGGGCAGTCGGCGCTTCGGACAGAACAGGTGATCGACGAAATATGTTACTACATGACCTGTCAGAGCGCTGTTTACCTTTGCGGCCAGTTTATACGACAGGACGGATACGGCCAGTAAACATGATGGCAGGCGTCCGGCCGGAGGGCGCCTGTCAGCCCGCGCGAAAACCCGGGCAGGCTGCGCCTGCCGGAGAGAAACTTCGCCGCGCCTGCGGCGCCGCGCACTCTCCTCTCCATTGTCAGTCGCTGTTGCCCGGGAATGTGCGTATTATCAGGGATATCTTCCTGTAAAGCAGACCGGTGATGCATATGTCGAAGTGGAATATCGCCTCTTTCTCAAAAGAAGATCAGGATAAGGTCTCGGTCGATAAAGCCGCCGCTGCCGTTGCCTGGCAGGAAAGGATGAACAGGCCCGTGGTGCCGGAGCTGGCTGAACGGGAACAGCCTGAACATCTTCGCCAGTATTTCCGTGAACGGCTTGACGTTCATCGGCAGAACAGTCAGCAGCTGCCGCGCGCAAATGCGCCCGAATATCATAAACCCGGAGATGAGCAGCAGAAGTGATTCTTATCATCAGTGTGTCCAGGGAGGATATTTTATGCGTATTTCTCTGATGTTTGCAGCCGTGACTCTTTTAACCGGTATTAACCTGTTGTTTATTCCGTTTCAGCCTGTACCGGCTCTATGGGGGGGAATCTTGGCCGTTGCTTTTATCCTGATTAATGTCGCGGCGGATAAACTGCGTCTCTGGAGTGGCGTTGCATGGATTATCGTTGCCGGCATCATCATAATGTTGATGCTGAAGGGGAAGGAACCGGGGGACGAATTAAGAGTGCTGATCACCGTTTTTGCTTTCCTGGCTTCGGCCTGGTATAGCGTTGTGCAGTACAGAAAAGAAAAGCATTTTCGCTCCTGATGTTCCCGGCTGGCATCAAGCTGGATGATCGTCAGCCATCATTTTAGCCGCATGTAATCCATTCTTATCCTCCCGTTTTCTGTTTTCTGCCCGTTCCCGTTTTCATTGCGGGCGTCCGGGCGGGCTGTCGTGAACGGAGCCGGTAAACCGTCTCCGCCCTTCGGGCTTCCATCCCATGACGCAACACCAGGGCTTGCAGCATCCTTATCAGGATGCGCCGCCTCTGTCGCGCCGTGGTCTGCGCTCCCTGCACCCCGGCGAAAATCAACGGCCGCCGGGCTGTAAGGGGCAACGCCGTTTCGCGCCCGCGCTTTCCGTCGTTGCGGCGGGTTCCTGCTCATTCCTTGCCTGGTTTTTTCACCCTTTTGAGTCCTTTCGCCGGGGCTGAGACAAGCACAGCCGCTGTCAGCTGTCCAGGGTAAATGGCACGCGGTAAACCGCGCCCCGGACATCCGCCATCGCCCGCGCTGGTTTACGCCCCTGCGGCGAACGGCTCTCAAACGGGTGAAGGTAACAACCAGCGGGGGCGTTCAGCAGGTCCCCGCAAAACGTCAAAACCGCGGCCCCGGCAACTCAATGGGTGATGGTTTTTTAAAAGCAAAACAGGTTCAGAAGGAGGGGCAACATGAGCGAGGCGCTGGCGGTTTTACCCGACGACACCTTTACCCGCGAACAGGCTGAGGTCGTTGCGGCGCAGTACACCAACGTGGCAATTGAGGACGATCAGGGTACACATTTTCGTCTGGTCGTTCGTCAGAACGGCGTAATGGTCTGGCGCGCGTGGAATTTTGAAGCGGATGCCGGGAAATGGCTCAACCGTTACATCGAACGTTACGGTATTCGTAAACAGCAGTAAATAAGAAGGTGCCCTGCCGGAGCGGTAACTCCGCAGGGCCGGACAATCATCAATCAGTGAGGTATCAACTATGTCAGTAACCGATGTTAAAGCAAAAGCACCCAAAAAAGCGAGCAGCAAAAAAATTACGAAGGCACAGGAGGCTGCCCTGAAGATCGCCCTTGAGGCCGCTGCGGTCGAGTACGTTCCGCTGTCCGATCTCGTTAAATCCCCGCTGAACGTGCGCTCCATCCCCTATTCCGTGGACAGCGTTCGCGGTCTGGCCGACTCCATCGAGACGCTCGGACTGCTGCAGAACCTTATTGTTCACACCCTCGCGGACGGACAATCCGGCGTGGCCGCAGGTGGCCGCCGATTAACTGCCCTGCAACTGCTGGCGCAGGAAGGGCGTCTCGCTGCTGACCATACCGTTATGGTGAAGCGTGTTTCCGACGACATTGCCGCCCTTGCCTCCGTCGCCGAGAACGAGCAGCGCGCCGCCATGCATCCCGCCGAGCAGATTGCAGGTTTCCGTACGCTGGCAGGGCAGGGCAAAACCCCCGCGCAGATTGGCGACGCGCTCGGCTTCGGCTCCCGTCACGTGCAGCGCATGCTGAAGCTGGCAAACCTCGCCCCCTCCCTGATGGAGAAGCTTGCACAGGACGAACTGACCGTTGAGCAGTGTCAGGCGCTCTGTCTCGAGGACGATCCTGCCCGTCAGGTCGAGGTATTCGAAAACGTGAAGGCCAGCTGGTCAAACGCGCCCGCACACCTGATTAAACGCGCTATTACCGAAACCGAGATGCGCACCGACAACGCCAAATTTCGTTTTATCGGGCGCGATGCCTACGAGGCGGCAGGGGGTTACATCCGTGAAGATCTGTTCAGCCAGGACGAGGGCGACGGTACGGCTGACAGCGTGCTGGTTGAGCGTCTGGTGCAGGAAAAGCTGGAGCGTATCGCGCAGGACATTCAGCAGCGGGAGGGCTGGGCATGGAGTCGCGGACGCGCAGCCCGCATCTGGTACCACGGCGAAGACGGTAAGGAGTTCGTGCAGCCTGCTGAACCCGATCCGGTGTACACCCCTGAGCAGCAGCAGCGTCTTGGTGCGCTGCGGGAGCAGTACGATACATATGACAGCGTTTGCGACGAGTCAGATGCGATCGAAGCGGACATCCTCGCCATTCAGGCGGCGGCAGAAGCCAGCGCGTGGACTGACGACATGAAGTCAGGCGCGGGAGTGATGGTCAGCCTGTACGAAGGGCAGGTGTACGTGCAGCGCGGTGTGCGCCTGAAAGCGGATATGCCTGAAGAAACCGTAACCAGCAGCGTAACGGTGCCATTCACCTCACGCCAGCCCGACGCCGCAGAGGGGATCAGTGTTCCGCTGCTCACGAAAATGACCTCCGAACGTACGCTGGCAGTCCAGGCGGCGCTGATGCAGCAGCCCGAAAAGGCGGTGGCGCTGATGGTCTGGCGCATGTGTACCTGCGTCTTCTCGGGCTGCCTGACCACGACGCATCCGTTCCGTATCAGCCTCACTGTATCTCACGGCAGCCTGACGGAGAACGCCCCGTCCGGTAAGGATGGCGCAGCGTTTAACATCCTGATGACCGAACGGGCAAGGCTGAAAGCCCTGCTGCCGGAAGGGTGGGAGAAGGACTTCACCACCTTCTTTGCCCTTGACGGCGGGGTGTTGATGTCGCTGATGGCCTTCTGCACGGCCTGTTCCGTTGACGGGGTGCAGACCCGCGATATGGGGCACACCTCGCGCAGTACCCTCGATGCGGTCGAGGCGGCAATCGGCTTCCACCTGCGCGACTGGTGGCAGCCGACGAAGGACAACTACTTCGGCAGCCTGAAACATCCGCAGATTGTCGCCTCCCTGAAAGAGGCGGGGCTGACGGGCGCGGCGGGTGACGCGGAGAAGATGAAGAAGGGCGATGCTGCAGCGCATGCGGAGCACTTTATGCAGCACACCCGCTGGGTTCCGGCATGGCTCAAAGGACCGGAGTCAGCGGGTGAATCCGGTGCAGACGACGCGGCTTCAGATACCGACAGCCCTGACAACGACACCACCAACACGGCACACGCCGCCTGATAACGGAGCGCCGCCCTGCGGGGCGGCGATAAGGAGATACCCATGCGCACTATTCTGACCCCCGATGTACTGAAAACGATGTCCTGTGATGAGTTTGAGGACTGGCGGGACAGCGGCGAAGACTTCCGCCGCGAACTGACCCACGCCGTCATGCGTGACCTGTCCTGCCCTGAAAACTGGGATGTGAACGGCGAGTACCGCAGCGAGTTCGGCGGCTTCTTCCCCGTACAGATACGCTTTACCCCCTCGCACGGCAATTACCATATTGCGGTGTGCAGTCCTGGTGCCATCAGTCCGGCGTGGATGGTGGTGTTCGTGCCCGCCAGCGGTCGCCCGTTCTCCGTCATTCGTACCCTGAGCGGCTACCAGCCGGAGCTTGTCAGCCACACCGTCAGCCTGACGGCGCGTCTCGATGCGGACGGATACAGTCAGGCCAGCATCATCAGTATTCTGGCAGCGGAGGGCGCGGCATGATACCTGCAAACCTGTCACTGGTTCCCTTCAGCCCTGAGCGACGCGCCGCGATGGAGGCCATCGCGGAGGTTGAACGCCGGCGGTCGCGCGGCGCGGTGTCCACGATGTATCCGTATGCCAGCGCCTTTTTCCGGCGGCTCACGGGCAGCACGCGCATCACTATCAGGGAAATCCATCATTTTGCGCCGGTGCTGACGGCGCGGGAGCTGCGGGGCAGCAGGGACAGCTGGCTCAGTGCCATCGATGCGCTGATTGAAAGTCGCGGGACGCGTTGCTGGCTGCCGCTTCCCGTTGGTGCGGGTCAGCGCCTCTTTCCGGAGGTGGCCTTTCAGCAGACCGAGCGGGTTCGCTGTCAGGACGCCCTGCGGGATGAAAAATACACCCGACAGCGTCACAAAGAACGGTGCCAGCGTGAGCAGGCGTACCAGGCGCTGGCGGGGCAGGCGGAGATTGAGCTGGCATTCCATACGCCTGAAACGGTCAGCAGCTGGAGCGCACGCTGGTCGGGGACTGAACTGCGCCAGTACGACCTGGAAGAGATGTTCTGGCGCTGGAGCGAGCGTTTCCCGTCACTGGAGCCAATGGAGCGCTGGACGATGGAGAGTCAGCCTTTCTGGACGGTGATGGCTGAAACGAATGCGCTGGCAAGGGAAAGTCCGGGATCTGTCCGGCAGCTGGAGCGCTGGATGGTACCCAACAAGCTGACAGCGCGGAGTCAGGTATGAAGTGGCGTTACTCGCTGCGCTGGAAGCGTCCCGGTCCCTGTCCCGGTGAACCTGAACTGGCGTCAGAAGTGGTGGAGGCCGGGAAGCCAGCCCCTGAGTCCGTGATGTCACTGTGGGTGGCAGGAGCCGGATATGCTGTCTGCGTTGATTTTCTGTATGAACGGCCGATCAGGCGCTGGAGCGATGAGCGAAAGGCGGCCACGCGGCGACGGAATCTGGCGCGTCGTGTTAACAGGATCGCGCCCCTGTTTGCAGATGAACTCATTGAGCGGGAACTGACGGTGCGACCGGATTATTTTCGGGGAAAGTCGCCTCACTGAGTCTGATATCATATCCTGCCAGAATACGGTCGGCAGGGTGCTTAAAAGGGATAATTTAGAGATGAGATACTGGATACTGGTCGCGCTGTTAAATGGCCTGTTTACGCTGGTCATACATTACGCGGCGCCGGAGATGTTCGGAAGCACGGCGTACTATGCCGGGGTGGCAATCTGTGCCCTGATTGCGCTGGTTATCACCTGGCGCGATCCGCCAGGTATGCTGGACAACGTGCTCTTGTTTCTCCTTAAGTGGGGAATTGTGGCTTCAGGTCTGGCGTTTTTTATCTGGGGGTATCGGATACAAGCTGGAATTCTGGGGAGATCATAACCCCGATGAAATTGGCGGTGCTGAGCGGTGTTCTGCTTCTGGTCAGTGGCTGGGTGTACTGGAGGCGAAGGTAACAAACTATACGCCAGCGTGAGGGCAGGAAAGTAAAAAGAGCGGTTATGCCTGCGGTATAACTGCTCTTTTATATGGTCCTCACGCTTTGTAATTTCCTGCTGTGAATCACCTCTGAAGAACGAACGCTGCGAATTATGGTGGCAGTTGTCTGTATCATCTTTTCAAATTTGCCTGCTGTCTGACGGGGTCACTGGCCATGACTGCGGGCGACCTCCCTGACGGGAACCGGGGCTGTCGTAAACGGAGCCGGTAAACCGTCTCCGCCCTGACGGGCTTCCATCCCACTGTCGCAACGTCAACACCGGCTCGCAGTGACCGTTCCGGTCACGCCGCTTTCACCATGCCGGCGATAAAGCCGCCGGCACTCAGGTGACGCCACGTCGTTCCGCCGTGTCGGGTGTGTTCATCCTCTCCCCGTACCTCTGGCGAGCCCTCTCCCGTTAAGTCCCCGGGCGGAGGGCTTGTCGTAGCACCGTCGTGTCGTCATCCGAAGGGTGAAATGCACTCCGCCAAAACTTTTTGCGAGGGACCGCAAAAACTTTAGTCTCCGCCCTTCTCCTGCCGCCCCGCCGTTGCTCCTTTGCCCTTTGCCGCCAGGGAACTCACCGAGAGATGGATAAACCACCAGACAGGAGGAAAAGCAGGATGAACACACAGAACGTCAACGTCAAAACCGCCACCAAAGAATCTTCCGAAAGATGGGTGAAAACCTCGTCCCTGCGTACTGATGGCTTTGTGCGCAATATCCATTCCCGTAACCCGTTCGATGTTATTCGCGCGGACGTGGTGCTGGCCCGTATGGAAATACAGGCTAACCGGGGATGTGGCCTGCACTACGAGATTTATGAGTCCCGTCTGCTGGGTATGGCTATGCATTACCTGGCAGAACTGCCACTGAAAGACCGTCCGGCGTTTATGGGGGCGGCAGCGAAACGGGGTTACATGCTGACGACTGCGGAAGAAGAACGTGCCGATGGTGAATGTGCTGACCTGATGATCGAGCTGGCGGCGGATTACTGATTACTTAACCGGCTGGCGGCAGGGGATGCCGCCAGTCACACCGGAGAAACATTATGAGCAACAGCAACACGAACAGTACGTTCAGCTTTGACGCATGGGAGAAAAGCGCGCTCAGCGAACTTGATACCCTGCAAAACCACGTCAGTAAAGCCCTGATGAAGTACCAGAGCAATACGGACAAAACGGCGCTGGGCGAGTCTGCAAACCGCTATATGGGCGAACTCAGAACCGCTGTCACGCGCATCCTGAAAGCCACGCCAGCCATTCAGCAGAAAGTCGACGAGATTGCCGACATGCTGCACCTGATGGCGCATTTTTCCGGCATCACGTTCGACGAATAACCACCACGGCGAAATATCAACGCCATTAACCAGAAGGAGATAAACCATGCACTTAAATCTGACCGAATCCTGCGCTGAAGCGGGTATTTATGCGACCAGTGAGGCCGAACGCGCGTACTGGCTGAGCCGCGAAAAGTCATATCTGACCGCGTCCGTCGAAATCGACGTACACGCCTTCCATGATGCGCTGGGGCTGATGTACCCGATGAACTGGCGCAGCAGTCAGAACGGCGAGTGTGAAACCTTCATGCTGGCGGAAATGGTCTGCGGCAATGTGACCGAAATCTACGCGCGGATCGGTATCCGTTATTACCGGATGTGCGACTACAGCAACCTTGACCACGCGGAGATTCTGGCACGCGTTAAGGAGGGAGTGCAGCGCCAGAAATGAAAAAGGCAGACTTTCGTCTGCCATATCCCGCCGGATTTACCCGCTTGCAACGATTAATCCGGCCTTCACCAAAAGGAACAAACCAATGCAATTCAGTGAAGTTTCGATTGTTACACCGACCGCCCTGTATGTCCAGATGCTTGAGGCGGAAAACGCACCCGTAAAAAAACAGGTGCGTATTAAACGCAGTGATATCGACCGTGACGACATCAGCGCCGAAATGCGGGCGCTGGGCCGTCACATAGCGCACTGCCGGAAGAAGGGGCGCGCCGTTCGTATTCCTGCCATGCGCGGGAGTGAGTGGGGGCAGGTGTTACGCACGCTCGAACTGAAGCGGGCATTTAACTGATAACTGAGCCGCTCCTTACGGGGCGGCATTTAAGGAGGAAATATGTCTCAACTCAGTTTTGCCAGCTTCTTTGATCAGGCGAGAGAAGCCGCACCCTTAACACCCGCTAAACCCGTATTGCCCACCGTGAATGCGCAGCCGATACTGCACCGGATGATGACAATCGACCAGGCCCGCCGCCAGTTTATCAGCGTGTTCAGGGATACCGCCCGCAGCCTGCGCCGCTGGGAGGTGTTCAGCGACTTTATCACGCTGGCCGCCAGCGAGCTGGATATGGCGCGGATAAGAACGCCAGAGAATATTGAGCAGAGCCGCAAAATCTGCGCGAAGTACAGCGAGAGTGATATCAGCAACCTGCATACGCTTTTCTGCCTGATGGTCTGCGCACTGGAGGCCAAATTCCACGACTTCCTCGGCGCGATCTTCATGGAGCTTGAGCTTGGCGACGACCGCAACGGACAGTATTTCACGCCGTATCACGTCCAGTCACTGCTGGCGAGGCTGCTGATGCCGGACGTCGACGAAACGATACGCCGTGAGGGATTCGTTACCGTCAGCGATCCGGCAAGCGGTGCGGCGGGAATGATTGTGGCGTATGCGGAATATCTGCTGGAGGCGGGCTATAACCCGTCTGAACATATGTTCGGAAGCTGCATCGATATTGATTCTGTTGCGGCCGATATGGCGTTTATTCAGCTTTCCCTGCTGGGTATTCCTGCCGAGGTGGTCACGGGCAATACGCTGACGATGAAGTTAAACAGGGTGCGGTATACGCCTGTGTACTACATCAACAACTTTGGTAAGCGGCTGGACGATCAGCGCCGTATCAGTGCCATGCGCGACTTTTTGCGCTGTATAAATGACGCTGCATAGCTATCCAGAAGGGCAGGGGAGTGTCCTGCCTTTCGTGGCATCAAAGGCCGCGCGCCTGCGGCGCAGAATAAGCAGGCTGCGCTGACGCGCTGCCTGCATTATTCCGGCGCGTGGTAGTCTGAAGCTCCTGTCTTTTGGTCAGGTGGTTAATATTCCTCATTCTCCTGCTGGCGATGGTCTTTATTATTCTGCCGCGGATATGGATATTATCCTTTCTTTTCCGGGCGTCGTCCCTGAAGGGACACGGCTGTCGTGAACGGAGCCGGTAAACCGTCTCCGCCCTTCGGGCGTCCATCCTGACGTAAATTCAAATTCACGCTTGCTGCATCCCGAATGGATGCGCCGCTTTCACCGTGGCGGTAATAAATTACCCCCACTCTGAAGCCCGTAACGGTAATTCGTCTTACGCCGATTTTCCGTTACGGGATGTGTGCATTCTCCTGGTGTGACTATCGCCCGATTTCATCAGTTCGCGGAGGGCTGCTTTTAGCATCAGCCAGTAAGGAAATAAAGGGGTATATAAACGCTGCGCGCCCCTTTATTTCCTTACTGTCAGCTGCTCATTGCCCTTCGCCGCTCAGTGATGAAGTCGAACGATGTAATAACCCAATGAGGAGAAAACCAGAATGCACACATTAAACGTCAAAACCGCCACTCGTGAATCAGCCGAACAATTTAAGATCGATGAACGCCAGCGCTACTCTGTTACAGATGGTGATGAACGTCTGGATTTTATTCCTGCGCTCTTTTTTACGCCTTCTGCTGATAACATGATTGCCAGCTGGTTACGTCAGCATTCAGATTATGATGGCGGTTTCTGGAATTACTGGATTATTCCGCAGGGCACCGGAGGAAACATTGCTCCGAACTGTGTCAGATTCACCACGACGCAAACCGGATATATCGCACCGGAAGGTGAACAGCGCTATAACATGGTTATTCCCGGTAATTACTTTGAAGCAGAGGTCAGTGCCGATGCTGCCGGAATTATTGCGACCCTGATGATCATGAACTGGTTGTCCTGGCAGGTTGCAGATATGGGGCCTGAATATTCGAAAGTCTGTAAACACCTCGTCGCTCGTCAGGATGCACTGAAAGACTACATCAGTATCATAAAACACCCTGAAGCAGATTTAATTTATCGGGCTATTGATTGACGACATAAATACTGGATGAATAAAAAGACCTCCTGTTGAGGTCTTTTTACTGTTTTGCAAGAGTCTGCGCTGCATTTTTATTATTCTTTATAGCCCGATATGTTGCCTCAATTTTTCTGGCATAGACATATCTTCTCTGCGCCTGTTCTTCTGTTTTCCTGAAACCTGCATTATAAGCGCCCACGGCCTGCCAGCTGACTCCCCACTTTTTGAATGCAATTGCAAGATAGTAAGCCCCGGTGTAGATATTCATACACGGATCGGAAAGAAGATGCTCCGGTTTTATTCCATAACGAGCCAGTTCGTTAAAGTGCTGGGAGTCCACCTGCATAAGTCCGGAGCCAAAACCCGAAACAGGATTGTAGCCTTTTACGTATGTGCGGAAGTTCGATTCATTCCAGGAGATTGCCCGAAGCAGATCCGGATCTATATGATAATCCCTTCCTGCCAGATCAAAACAATCAGCAGCGTTCAACATTCCAGAAAAAGCCAACATTAAAAACGTAAGAGCAATCCGTTTCATTTCTTCCCTCCGGGCACCATGCCGGAAATACGTTAACCCATCCCATGCCCAGACTCAACTAATATGCACTCCTCACCACCAAAAGCTCCACACCCCACGCAAAATTAAAGTTTTTCTGATTGGGTATTCAAATCATGCAGTTAGTGAAAAAGTAATGTGAAATAATTTATTTTAATGTGTGTAAACGACTCGGTAGCGAGTTCTATTCGACTCGGTAAAAACTCTACTCAGAGTCATTTGTGACTATTTTTAATAAATCCATTGAGTTATGACTACGGCGAGTCTATATTCGAGTCGTGAATTTTTACAGTGTGTGTCGGCATGCAAGTCGTCTGTTTTCTGGCAGGGAGTTTGTGCCGAGTCGTGCATTTTTAGCTTTTCAAAATATTCTGAGGTACAGAAGTTTTGGAACTATAAATAAGGAGAAAATTATGGCCAGAGTTCAGGTCTATGTAAGCGATGAAGTGTCAGAGAAAATAAGAGTAATCGCTGAAAAACGTCGCGCTGAAGGAGCGAGAGATAAAGATGTAAGTTTTTCGAGCATTGCATCAATGCTGGTCGAACTTGGTCTTCGGGTCTATGAAGCGCAAATGGAAAGAAAAGAGTCTTCCTTTAATCAGGCGCTCTATAATAAAACTATTCTTGAAAATGTAATGAAAACTCAATTTATAGTCAGCAAGCTCCTGGCGATGGAGTCGCTGAGTCCGCATCTCGCAGGAAATGAAAAATTTGATTTCAGGGATATGGTTACGTGTATACGTGAAGATGTGCAACAGATTGTTGAAAAATTCTTCCCCCAGGAGGAAGAGTCTCAAGATAATTAGCTGAAAATGTTTGATAAATAGGATTTAGATCTGCTGTTTTTGAGTGACTTTGGCGTCAGTAATTGATATATTTTATGCAGACATAAGTAAAATTTGATGCTCGCCATTCAGTTTGGCGGGTCGCCGGTACACCGGGCTAGACCCCCGGGTGTACCGACTATACACAGAAACCTTCAGAGGAGGCTTCAATGCACCCGCGCGATCCTAGAGATCTCTCCCAATCAAGTCAATCATTAGATGATATTGTGAAGCGTTTTGATGCGCTCTATAAGTACTCACCTTTGCCTTTTTGCATTCGGAATCAATCCAGAAACCCCATATATAAAAATGATGCATATTTAGATTTCTTTCACCCATTATCAAAGTGTTTTTCAGGTGTCAGTTTTGATCCTGATGAAGTTGAGCTTGATTTGTCGACAATTGAGTTGGAGGCCTTTGTTATGGGGCCTGATACAGCTATTTGTAGAACTTTTAATTTGAATGGTGAGTTTTATCAGTTACGTGTTGAAATTCGTATGGTAAATAAAGAATTATATGCTTTATGGTTTATTAATTACTTCCCGGATTATCAAGCTTTATTCAATACCTCGAATAGGATAAAAAATGATGAGTTTGATTTTGATATTTTTATATCAGGGTTGACGAATAAAAAGATGATTACGTTATGTTTTTCAATTCTTGGTTTTCAACTTCATACGATGGCGCAATATTTAGGTGTCTCTGAAAAAGCAATTTCAAGCAGACTTTCTAGTGTGAAGAGTGAGCTTGCGAAATATTTTATTGATTACGATGACTTCAGATTCTACTGCATGAGAATGGACGTATACAGAAAGGTGAGAATGGTTGTTCTTAAGGTTTTGAATGTTAAATTTATGTAAAAAATATAGTGGAATTTTTCGCGTATTGAATAAATTGTATTCAATGTGTCACTATCCTGACGCAGGAATATGTTGAGAGGGAAAACATGATTAGACGTCACAGGCTTCGTGGCCCAACGGTAACTATGTCGATCTACCTTGACCCACAAACCGATCTTCTTATTTTGAAGGCGAAGGACAGAAGTGGTCGTTCTAAATCAGCTGAAGCGCTGATTCGGTTACGTGACCACCTGGAAAAATTCCCTGATTTCTATAACTCTGAAATGGCGGAGGTGATCCCAAACAATCTTGAACCCAAGTCACAAAATTAGTTTCTTAGGATTTTTATTTCAACAAATCTATCCGGTGTAATTAAAGGATTAATGAATATGACTGATGTGTCTGTTATTAACGCTGTACCCGCGACCCCTGCAAAGAAAAAATTCAGCAAAGTCCCGTTACTCAAAGCGCTGAAGTTTGCCCTGCCTGTCGCAGCCCTTGCTGCGTTTTTCCCTGATACGGTTCTTGCCTCGACTGCGGGTAAAGATCTGATGTCCAGCGGCGATGCAACCGTTAAAGGAACATTTGGTAAAGACTCCAGCGTGGTTAAGTGGGTTATTCTTGCCGAAGTTCTGGTGGGCGCCGTGATGTATATGACGACCAAGAACCTCAAGTTCCTGGCGGGCTTTGCGATCCTGTCCGTATTCGTCACGGTAGGTATGTCTGTCGCAGGATACTGATATCCAGCGACAGCCGTTCAGAGCCACTTCCGACTATTAAATTCCGGTTTAATTCTGAATGCCCTTCACGAGCATTCACGGGAGGGCTTTGCCTGTAATCCGGCTGGCAGGTATTTCCATACTGCCAGCTGTACCGGAGACGGAACATATATGGCAGATGAATCTCTCAAAAAATATCGCTTTCCCGAAACCCTGACGAATCAGAGCCGCTGGTTTGGCCTTCCTGTGGATGAGCTTATTCCGGCGATTGTCTGCCTGGGGTGGGGATTCTGGACCCAGCATTATATCCCCGGAATTATCGCTGCCGTACTGGCCTATCTCGGAATTAAAAAGCTCAAAAAAGGGCGGGGCAGTTCATGGCTACGGGACCTGGTCTACTGGTATATGCCGACCTCACTGCTGAGGGGGATTTTTCATGATGTACCCGACTCATGCTACCGCCAGTGGATTAAATAGACAGGAATAATCAGATGGAACACGGAGCACGATTAAGTACACAGCGGGTTATTGCCATCGGCTTTATTGCCATGGGGGTGGTTATTCTGGGAAGCATCACCACCAATGTTATTCAGGCCGTCAACAACTACCGCCTTCAGAATGAGCAGAAGTCTATCGTCACGCCAATGCTTTTCAACGCGCCGTTTGCCGTGTCGCAGAACCAGGCAGATGCCTCCTACCTGCAACAGATGGCCCTGTCGCTTATCGCCCTTCGCCTCAATGTTACCCCGGAAACCGTTGATGCCTCTCATGAGCAGCTGCTGTCCTATGTCAAACCCGCAGCGCAGAACGAGCTGAAAATCCGGCTTGCTGAGGATGCGAAGCGCATTAAGGACAACAACGTTAACTCGTCTTTCTATATGACCAGCGTGAAGGTTTACCCGGCAAGCAGCCGCGTGGACGTACGCGGCCAGTTGAAGACCTGGATAGGCGACTCGAAACCGTATCCCGAGCTGAAACAGTACGTTCTCAAGTTCGAGCGCGAGGACGGCATCAGCTGGCTCAGTCACTTCGGAGAAATCATCGATGAACAAAAATAGTCGCCGTGCGCTGCTGGCGTTGCTGATGCTCGCTTCCGGTCAGACGGTCGCCGCACCCGCTGCGCTTTCTGCCACGATTGTCCCGTTGACGAACGGCGGACAGGCCAGCATCGCGGTCAGCAATACCGACCCGAACCTTTTTACAGTCGCAGGTGACCGCGTGACGGCCCTGACCAGCCTCGACGGTGAGCTGACGCGTCAGGAACAGACGGCAAGCGGTGGTGTGATTGTCAGCACCCTCAACAAAAAGCCTTTCACGTTCATTCTGGAAACCGAACGCGGCCTCAACTTCTCGGTACAGGCCGTGCCACGTGCGGGCGCGGGGCGAACCATCCGGCTGGTCAGCGAGCTGTCCGGTACGGGTGAAGCGGCGCGCACCTGGGAAGAGTCTTCCCCCTACGAGGCCACGCTGGTTTCCCTGAGCCAGCATCTGCTGGGCGGGCAGCTTCCGTCCGGCTGGCAGGCTATCCCCGTTACGCATGAAGCCCTCAACGCTCCCGCCGGACTTTCTGCAGTCCCCGAGCGCGTCTGGGTGGGTAATCACCTTAAGGTGGTGCGCTATCGCGTCACCAACAATACCGGGATGGCCCGCAACATCGCGGAAAGCGACTTCTGGCAGAGCGGCATTCGCGGCGTGCTGTTTGGTGAAGCCTCGCGTCAGCTGATGGCGGGCGGCGCCCTGCAGGTCTTCATTATCAGCAGCGGAGGTGCGGCTGATGGCCAGCATTAATTCAGTGGTGAAGCGCAAGCAGTTTATCTGGCTGGGTATCGTGCTGGCGACCGTGGGCGTGGTGGGCGGCGGCGGCTGGTATCTGGCGGATGCACGCTACGAGGGCAGCAGCGATGCGGCAGCCGCCGGCGAGCCTGCGCCCGATATGACCGGCGTGGTGGACAGCACCTTTGACCAGAAGGTGCAGCAGCATGCCACGACCGAGATGCAGGCTACGGCCTCCGAGATGCAGAAGCAGTATGCCGAAATGCGCCGCGAGCTTGAGCTGCTCAGCAAGGGGCAGGCAGGCTATCAGCACCAGATTGACAAACTCAGTCAGGATAATGCGGCGCTTTCCGCTCAGGTCAGCGCGCTGGGGGCGAAACCCGTCACCGCATCGGGTGAGCCGGCCCCGCAGCCGCCAGTGCCTGCGCCGGGGCCTGAAGGTGAGCCGCAGCCGACCGGTTTCCCGCCGCAGACGGGGGCCGTCCCGCCGCCGACCGCGTTCTATCCTGGTAACGGCGTCACGCCGCCGGCGCAGGTGCAGTACCAGCCCATCCCCGTACCCAACCAGCTGCGCCGGCAGTCTTTTGCCCACAGCGACGAGAGTAAAGGTCCGTCCCTGCCGTACATCCCGTCGGGCAGCTTCGCCAAATCGATGCTGATTGAGGGGGCTGACGCCAACGCCTCCGTAACCGGTAACGAGTCCACGGTGCCGATGCAGCTGCGCATTACGGGCAGGGTGGAAATGCCCAACAGCAAAAGCTACGACCTGACCGGCTGCTTCATCGGGCTTGAAGCCTGGGGCGACGTGTCCAGCGAACGCGCCATCGTACGCACCCGCAACATCAGCTGCCTGAAGCACGGCGTCACCATCGACCAGCCCATTGCCGGGCACGTGAGCTTCCGGGGAAAAAACGGCATCAAGGGCGAGGTGGTGATGCGAAACGGCAAAATCCTCGGCTGGGCATGGGGCGCGGGATTTGTTGACGGCATCGGTCAGGGCGTGCAGACCGCGTCCCAGCCTTCGGTCGGCCTCGGCGCCACGGCATCACTCGGCGCGGGTGACGTGATGAAGATGGGGATTGGCGGAGGCGCCTCCAAAGCCGCCCAGACCCTCAGCGACTACTACATCAAACGCGCAGAGCAGTACCACCCCGTCATTCCTATTGGGGCGGGTAACGAAGTGACCGTTGTCTTTCAGGACGGTTTTCAGCTGAAAACCATTGAAGAGCTGGCGCACGAGAATGACAGAAGCAAAGCGGAGGGCGACGACCGCAGCCCGGTTCCGCCGCCGTCAGTCCCGCAGGGCGGCATGAACGGGTTCAGTACCGACCAGATGCTCAACCAGCTGGGCAGGCTTAACCAGAGCCAGTTTATGCCGAAGGCCGACTCACAATAACCCCACGTAAAGGAACCGCAAATGAACAAGACAGTGCCTGTTGCGCTCACACTGGCCAGTCTCCTGACGCTGTCGGGATGTGCCGGTACAACGAGCGATTTTGAGTGTAACGCGACGACATCCGATACCTGCATGACCATCGAGCAGGCCAATGAGAAAGCCAAACGACTGGAGGAGGCCAGCGCGGTAAAGCCGGGTGCGACATCGCTGCCGCGCCTGGCTGAGGGTAATTTCCGGACCCGGTCCGTGCAGCCCCTGACGCTGCCGGCTGAACCGGTGCATGCCATCGCATCCAGGAATGCACCTCTGACGGGTATACCGACTCTCCCCCGCCCGCAGCCGCACTCAGCCTCACGGGCGCCGCTCTCCACGGTCACGCCGGTTACTGTGTCGCCGCCAGGGCGCGAGTCCATCGTGGACCCGAGGCCGCTTCGCGTCGGTGAAAAGGCGGCCGGGCTGTGGATCGCGCCCTATATCGATACGCAGGACGTTTATCACCAGCCGACGCGGGTGTTTTTTGTTGTGAAACCCTCAGCGTGGGGAACCCCACGCGTTAACTGAAACCTGAACCGCCACCGCGTGTGGCACCCATTTTAACAATCTGTCGTTATCACGCGTGCCCTGAAACGTAAAAAGGGATGGGCGGTAGCGTGTCCGGACAGTGTGAGCAGGGAGCGTTGATGGCAGACGAACTCGATCTCCTGCAGGAGCAGGACGAATTGCTGAACCAGCTTCATATACAGGCCGCGAGGCAGCGATCCTGCCTGCAGGGCAAAAGCCGCAACCGGTGCGAATGCTGTGGCAATCGCATCCCCCTCAGGCGGCAGCAGGCCATCCCGGGCGTACGTACCTGTACGGAATGCCAGCGGGTTCTGGAAATACGAGAAAAACAGTATCTGAGGTGACCGATGGGAAGAAGAAAAACCAATGTGATGGTCGTGGGGAAAACCGGTAGCGGTAAGACAGCCATCAGCGTTGAGGTTATGCGGACCTTTTTATCAGAACGACAACTCCGCGACTGGTGTGAATTGCGCAAAGACATTCAGAACGATGGCAAAAAACCAGGAGACGAACATCATGACAACCAACAGTAACAGCGGTCCGGGTAAGACCCGCCACCTTAACGATATAGCGGCCTGCTGCGAGGCGATGGGGATGCGTGTCATCTGTGTTAATGCCGCAGAGCGCGACTTCTGGCTTTCAGCGTCTCAGCAGAGCGCTCCCGCCCTTGACGGGAAGGCTGGGATTTCTCAACACATAATGCAACGGCAGCGTGGGCACTGTCTGTTCCTGGGTAAAGCAGGCTCAGGTATGAGCGTAACAAAACAGCAGATGAGGGTTTTCCTGGCGAAGTCTGACGTCAGCCGGATTAAAGCGCTGTACAGCGGAGAGGACGGGGAGAGGCTGGCGGAGGCTATCAGACACAACTGCAGCGTCTGGTTTCCGCTGAATCCCGGAGGTAAAGGGAATGATGCTTAAGCTTCTGTCCGTCCTGCTGTATTGCCTTAGATGGCTTGCCTGGGCTTTTCACTATCTGATTATCTGGCCTGCCGCCACGCTGATGCTGCTGGTTGCCATGCTTTTGTGGATGGATAACACCACGCCCGGAGAGGCGATGGCGCAGGAAATTATGGCCGTCACGCATAACGTCAGCAGTGGCGAGTTTCGTATTGCGGTCTGCCGTGATGAACCTTTACAACCCTTTATACCGCCTGCTCCGCAGAACAAGTCCTCCGGCCTCACGCTGCATGACGCTCCCTCTGCCGTCTGCCATGACCGGGGCAGCGTCGTCACCGATGCTAAAGGATATGCCGGTCATGTTGACGGGGCGCTGAGTGCGTTTAAGTTGCTGTGGATTGTGATGGCCATTGTGTTTTCAGGGGCGGCGCTGCTTATGGGATGCCGTCCGTATTTCTGCCTGTACGGTCAGATGCGCTCAGTGCGTTTTCGCTACGGTATCCCCGCCAGCCGCCCGGCCCCTGCGACGGAAGCGGTCAAAACGGCCGACAATAAAAAGGAGGGGGATCATGAGTAATCCGCTGGACTCCGTCACCCGCACGGTCAACTCGCTGCTGACGGCCCTGAAGATGCCCGATGCGTCCTCTGAGGCGAACGATGTCCTCGGGCAGATGCGCTTCCCGCAGTTTAGCCGCGTGCTGCCGTACCGCGACTACGATGCGGAAACCGGCCTCTTCATGAACGAAAAGACGATGGGCTTTATGCTCGAGGCGCAGCCCATCAACGGCGCCAACGAAACTATCGTTTCGTCGCTGGAAAACCTGATGCGCACCAAGCTGCCCCGCGAGGTGCCGGTGGCCGTTCACCTGGTGTCCAGCCATCTGGTGGGTCAGGATATCGAGTATGGCCTGCGCGAGCTCTCATGGACGGGGGAAAAGGCTGATACGTTCAACGCCATCACCCGCGCCTACTATCTCAGGGCCGCAGAAGAAGGGTTCCCGCTGCCCGATCACCTCAACCTGCCGCTGACCCTGCGTAACTACCGGGTGTACATCTCCTGCTGCGTCCCCCGTAAGCGCGGAAGTAAGGCCAGCGTGATGGAGATGGAAAACCAGGTCAAAATCATCCGCGCCTCGCTGCAGGGGGCGCAGATAGCCACCCGCAGCGTGGATGCGGATGCCTTTATCCGCATTGCGGGCGAAATGATTAACCACAACCCGGATGCGCTGTATCCCACCGAACGGGAACTGGACCCGCTCAAGGATCTGAACTACCAGTGCGTGGACGATACCTTTGACCTGAAGGTGAAGGCCGACTACATGACGCTGGGGCTGCGCGGTAACGGTCGCAACAGCACCGCGCGCATCATGAACTTCCAGCTGACCAAAAATCCGGAGCTGGCCTTCCTCTGGAATATGGCCGACAACTACAGCAACCTTCTCAACCCGGAACTGTCCGTTTCGTGCCCGTTTATCCTGACGCTGGTCCTTAGCGTGGAAGACCAGGTAAAGGCGCAGAACGAGGCCAACCTGAAGTTCATGGATCTTGAGAAGAAGTCCAAGACCAGCTACGCCAAGTTCTTCCCGGGCGTGGCGCAGGAGGCAAAAGAGTGGGGCGATCTGCGCCAGCGCCTGTCGTCCGGGCAGTCCTCGCTGGTGAGCTATTTTCTGAACGTGACCCTCTTCTGCCGCGATGACCAGGAAACTGCGCTGAAGGTCGAGCAGGACGTACTGAACAGCTTCCGTAAAAATGGCTTCGAGCTGATTTCCCCGCGCTTTAACCATATGCGCAATTTTCTCGTGAATCTGCCGTTTATGGCGGGCGGCGGCCTCTTTAAGCAGCTGCGCGAGTCCGGCGTGCTGCAGCGCGCCGAAAGCTTTAATGTCGCCAATCTGATGCCGGTGGTGGCGGACAGCCCGCTGGCCACTTCCGGCCTGCTGGCACCGACCTACCGCAACCAGCTGGCGTTTATCGACCTGTTCAGCCGCGGCATGGGTAACACCAACTTCAATATGGCGGTGTGTGGCACCTCCGGCGCAGGGAAAACCGGGCTTATCCAGCCCCTGATACGCAGCGTTATCGACTCCGGCGGCTTCGCCGTGGTGTTCGACATGGGCGACGGCTACAAGTCCCTGTGCGAGAACATGGGCGGGGTCTACCTCGACGGCGAGACGCTGAAGTTTAATCCGTTCGCTAACGTCACCGACGATACCATCGATGAGATGGCCGAACGCCTGCGGGACCAGCTGTCCGTGATGGCCAGCCCCAACGGCAACCTGGACGAGGTGCACGAAGGTCTGCTGCTCAAGGCGGTGAAGGCCACCTGGCTTACGAAGAAAAACCAGGCGCGCATTGACGACGTGGTGGACTACCTGATGATGGCCCGCGACAGCGAGGAGTACAGCGGATCGCCAACCATCCGCAGCCGCCTCGATGAGATGGTGGTACTGCTGACCCAGTACACCCGCGACGGGGTGTACGGCAGCTACTTCAACTCCGACGAACCGTCCCTGAAGGACGAAGCCCGGATGGTGGTGCTTGAGCTCGGCGGACTGGAGGACAGGCCGTCCCTCCTGGTGGCGGTGATGTTCTCGCTCATTCTCTACATTGAGAACCGCATGTACCGCACGCCGCGCAGCCTGAAGAAGCTCAACGTGATAGACGAAGGCTGGCGCCTGCTGGACTTCAAGAACAACAAGGTCGGGGCGTTTATCGAGAAGGGCTACCGTACCGCCCGCCGCCATACAGGTTCGTACATCACCATTACGCAGAACATCGTCGATTTTGACTCGGAAACGGCCTCCAGCGCCGCCCGCGCGGCATGGGGTAACTCGTCCTACAAAATTATCCTCAAGCAGTCCGCCAAAGAGTTCGCCAAGTACAACCAGCTGTACCCGGACCAGTATTCGCAGCTGCAGCGCGACATGATTAAAGGTTTTGGCAGCGCGAAGGACAACTGGTTCAGCAGCTTTATGCTGTCGGTTGAGCACCTGACGTCCTGGCACCGCCTGTTCGTCGATCCGCTCAGCCGGGCAATGTACTCCTCGGACGGTCCGGACTTTGAGTTTCTGCAGCAGCGACGCCGGGAAGGGCTGAGTATTCACGAAGCCGTCTGGGAGCTGGCGTGGAAAAAATCCGGGCCGGAAATGGCCGCGCTGGAGCGCTGGCTTCACGAGCATGAAGGGAAGACCATCTCATGAAAAAACACGTACTCATTAACGCCGCGCTGATTGCCGGCACGCTGGCTGCGGGCGCAGGCATCAGCTGGCTGGTCTGCCAGCTTAACCGTCCTGTGGTTGTGGCCTTCAACATGAAATCCACGGTGGATGCCTTCTTTGACAGCGCCGGTCGCCGTTCACTGGACGAGGCGCAGACAAAAGCACTTTCAGACCGCTTTAACGCGTCACTGGAGGCCAGCCTCAGGGACTGGCAGGTCCGCCATCGTGCCCTCATCCTTGTCGCACCTGCCGTGGTGCAGGGGGCGCCGGATATCACGCGTGAAATCCAGACTGACGTGGCCCGCCGGATGAAGGAGGGGGGGTGATGCGCGCCCTTGCCCTGGGCCTGACGCTGCTGACCGGCAGCGTGACGGCCGCTGACCTCGGGACGTGGGGCGATCTCTGGCCGGTGGCGGAGCCGGATATGCTGACCGTTATCGAAAGCCGGCTGCAGACGCTGGCGCAGTCCGGCGAGATGGACAAAAAGATGGCGGAGTTTAAGGCGCGCGTGGTGCGCAACAGCCAGCGCCCGCCTGCCGTTGAGGGAATAACCCGCGCGGTGCGCTACGAGCGGCGCTGGTTTGACCCGAGCGTGCGGGTGGACAAGGCGCTTGCCGACGACAGGGGCAACGTGTTTGCTCAGGCGGGGCAGGTCTTTAATCCGCTTGATGTGGTGCCGTTTAACGAAACCCTGCTGTTTATCAACGGCGACGATGCGGAGCAGCTCGCGTGGGTACAGCGACAGAAGCCTGACACCCTGATCACCCGCATCATTCTGGTTCAGGGCAACATTCCGCAGACGTCGGAGAAGCTCGACAGCCGCATTTTCTTCGACCAGAACGGGGTGCTGACCGCCCGGTTCGGCATAAGCCAGGTGCCGGCGCGGGTAACGGCGGCACCCAGCGGAAAGCGCCTGCAGGTGGAAATCATTCCGCCCGATATGGCGCAGCATGATGCAGGAGGTGTCCGGTGAAAATGCTGACCGTCTCTCTGTTCGGGCTGCTTCTGTGGGGTAACAGCCACATGGCAGCGGCGGACGCCGCCTGCGAAGGGCGCTTCGTCAATCCGATCACTGATATCTGCTGGCGCTGCATGTTCCCCCTGTCGCTCGGCAGCACAAAAGTCACGGGCGGGGATTTACCGGACACGTCCAATCCCGGTAGCCCGATACAGTTTTGTCCCATGCCACCGCCGGTATTTCAGCGCGTTGGCCTGGCAATAGGGTACTGGGAGCCGATGGCCATGACCGATGTGGCACGTTCTCCGGGCTGCATGGTGAACCTCGGCGGATTCACCGTTAATCTCGGGAAAATGGGGATGGGCGCCGCCAAAAAAGATGACAAACAGGTCAATGGCGCGTTCTACCACGTGCACTGGTACAAATATCCGCTGACGTACTGGCTCAATATCATCACCTCCCTCGGGTGTCTGCAGGGCGGCGATCTGGATATCGGATACCTGTCTGAAATCGACCCGACATGGGGGGACAGCGCCCTGACCTCCATTCTGAATCCGGAGGCGGTCATTTTTGCCAACCCCATCGCGCAGGGCGCATGTGCGGCCGACGCGGTGGCCAGTGCAGCAAAAACGTCGGTTGACGCGCTGTTCTGGTGTGCCGGATCGCAGGGGTCAATGTATCCCTTTAACGGCTGGGTGAGCAATGAGTCCAGCCCCCTGCAGTCTTCCGTTCTGGTCAGCGAGCGCATGGCGTTCAAGCTGCACCGTCAGGGTCAGATAATGGAGAGCGTCGGGGAGGATAAAAAGGTCTGCTTCGAGTATCCGTCACCCATTATTCCCAAAACGCGCTGGCGCTATCAGATGGTGAATATGTATCCGGACGTGGCGCAGTGCCATCCCTTCGGCCGAACGGTCATGCGCTGGGAAACGGGGCGTAACCCGCCGAACACGAAGAAAAACTACGGCTATCTTCTCTGGCGCAAGCGCAACTGCGTCTTCCTCTGAGAAAAAGGAAACTTCCATGAAAACTCTGTCCGGTCTGACGGCGGCGCTGCTGCTGTCAGCATACTGTTGCACTGCGCTGGCGTCAGGGGCTGATGAGGCGAACCGCGAGTTTATTCGTCAGCAGGAGTCTTTCAGCCAGCAGCTGAGGGGGCAGGACAACGCGCCGCTGCGCCAGATGCTGGAGCAGCAGGTGCGCCAGAACCCTCTTTCAGCAGACGACGCCCGCTTTATCGGGGAGCTGAAACAGCGCCAGCGCGAGGACCAGCAGGATAAACCCACGCACGGTGCCCTGTATTTCGTCTCCTTTGCCATCCCGCAGGCGGGGCTTAAGCGCATGCTGACCGAGGCCCGCCGCTACGATATTCCCGCCACCCTGCGGGGTATGGTCAACAACGACATGAAAACGACGGCAACCGCCGTGATGGCGCTTGTTCAGGACGGCTCAGCCAGCGGCGTCGCCATCGACCCGACCCGCTTTCGTGAGTACGGGATCACCAGCGTGCCGTCCCTGGTGGTGTACTGCGAGGCGGGCCACGACGTGATTCGCGGCAATCTTCATCTGAAGCAGGCGCTGGAAAAGGTGGTGGGGAAGGGCGAGTGCAGGGATGAGGCGCAACAGCTGCTTAATAAAGGAGATGCCCGATGAAAAGAGCAATACTGATGTCGGTGCTGGCCATTGCCACCACGATGGCAAGCGTGAATGCATTTGCCGATGCTGACGCGCAGTACAGGGCGGGGGCTGATTTTGCCCGTCAGGTACAGGGGCAGGGTGAGAGCAGCCTGAAAAACTTTAACCCCTCAGCGTCTATCCCCAACTATACCGCCTCACCCGGTGAGAAAAAGTACTATGGCGGTGTGACGGCGACCGGTGATGGTGCGCTGAAAGCGGACGGTACCACGGGCTGGACTACTAATGAGGCTACAAAAGCCGTCACCGACTCGTTTGTTAACAACCCGAAGGAGCCCATTTCGCCCGACGCGCCGTTTATTAAGGCCAGCCAGGATGTCCAGTCCCGCGCTGATACCATCATCGGCAAAACGGGGCAGACGCAGTGCGAAGCGCAGAATATCAGCCGCAGTGAGTTCACCAACTATACCTGTGAGCGCGACCTGCTGGTTGAGCAGGCCTGTACGCGCACGGCCAGCATTACCGGCCACTATGAAGATACATCTGAAACAAAACAGATTGTTATCCAGTCTCAGAATATTTCGTTTGCTTCCTCCGAAGCGGGATACACAGGAACATGGACTGCGCCGGTGACAGGGAAGGTTGTTGCTGCAACAGCCACCTATTCCTGGAATAAACGTCTGGCGTTCAGTAATCCTAACTGGTTTATGCGAGTAACCACGCCTTTCGGGTTGATTTCCATGGATAACGATACCGGTAGCCTGGCGCTGAGTAGCGGCATGCAGCTGAAGAAAGGCGCAGGGATGGTGTTTTCCATTCGTACCAGGAGAAACAATCCCACTACAGATTCAATCTGGAAGCACAGCAATATGCGCTACAGCTTCACCGTTACGCTCCAGATTGAAATTCCCGCCAAAAAATGGGTACCAGACGTGGTCTGGAACGAATCCTGCCCGTTCAGCAAGAGCGAAGGTACGCTCAAAAAGACGGAATGTATTGAGCCGGGGAGCACAAAAACGGTGGTGGTTGACGGCGTGTCATACCCGGTCACGCAGGCTTGCTGGAAGTACAAAGACACGTATATGACCCAGGCTGCTGACAATGGCACCTGCAAAACCTACATGAACAATCCGGCCTGTACGCTTGCCTCACGCACCTGCGCCTTCACGGCAGAAGACGGCAGCGGCTGCCTGCATGAATACGCGACGTACTCCTGTGAAACACGTACTTCCGGCCAGGTGATGATATGTGGCGGCGACACCTTCTGTCTCGATGGTGACTGTGAGCGGGCGCAGAACGGTAAAAACAACGATTTTGCACCTGTCGTTTCGGCACTCGCCGCGCTGGCCGCTGCGGGCAAGGACGTGGCAGCCATTAACAGCGTTAACGTACGCGCCTTTACCGGCAGCGCGAAGTTCTGCAAGAAGTTTGCGGCAGGCTTCAGCAGCTGCTGTAAGGACGGCGGCTGGGGCCAGGACGTCGGGCTTGCCAGGTGCAGCAGCGAGGAGAAAGCGCTGGGCAAGGCCAAAGAGAATAAGCTCACGGTCAGTATCGGTGAGTTCTGTTCAAAAAAAGTGCTCGGCGTCTGTCTCGAGAAGAAGCGCAGCTACTGTCAGTTTGACTCAAAGCTTGCCCAGATTGTGCAGCAGCAGGGACGTAACGGTCAGCTTCACATCGGCTTTGGCAAGGCCAGCAGCCCGGACTGTCGCGGCATCACCCAGACTGAGTTGCAACAAATCAAGTTCGACAAACTCGACTTCTCAAACTTTTTCGACGATCTGCAAAAGAACAAGAAAATCCCGGATAACGACACCCTGACGAAGCGCGTCCGCGAGGAAATCGCCGCGCAACTGAAGAACAAACAGTAAGCCACTCATCACTCACTCAGGACTCTCCATCATGAAAATTAAAGGATTTACTGGACGCCTTATCATCAGCCTGATTGTCGCCTCACCGGTGCTTTACTGGCGCGGGAATATCGTTGATGAAACAACCCGCATCGATGTGTTTTTTATGGCGCTGATGGTTGTGCTTTTCGTGGCGGGAGTTCTGCTGGCGTGGCTGTTAAACCCGCTTTTCAAACGATAACCGACCTGCTTCGGGATAAGGAAGGTTCCAGTGAAAAAGAGAAAGACAGCGTTAGCGCTGCTGCTTCTTGGCAGCGTTTTTACCGCCACAGGAAAAGATGCCGGCTGGCAGTGGTACAACGAAACGCGCAGAACGCCGGAGGACGACAAATCCTCTTCAACACAGCCTCAGCAGGCCTCGCCGGACATCATGGAGAAGCTTGCCACGCTTCAGCAGGCCACGAAGCGCGCCATGTACGAGGCCATTCTGTATCCGGGCGTGGAGAACTTTACCCGCTACTTCCGCCTGCAGAACTACTGGACGCAGCAGGCCGGGCTGTTCTCGATGAGCGCCAAAAAAGCCATGCTCGAGCACCCCGAACTGGACTACAACCTGCAGCACAGCCACTACAACGGTACCGTGCGCAACCAGCTGGCGGCGGACTTTGCCGACCAGCGCCGCGCCATTGAAACGCTGGCTCAGCACTATGGCGTGATGTTCTTCTACCGCGGACAGGACCCGATCGACGGCCAGCTGGTTCAGGTCATTAAAAACTTCCGCGAAACGTATCACCTCAGCGTCATTCCGGTTTCCGTGGACGGTATCGTGAATCCACTCCTGCCGGATACCCGAATGGACGGTGGACAGGCCAGCCGGCTGGGTATTCGTTACTTCCCGGCGCTGATGCTGGCCGACCCTAAAAGCGGGGCGGTCAAACCCGTCTCGTATGGCTTTATCAGCCAGGATGACCTGGCGAAGCAGTTCCTCAACGTTTCCACAGATTTTGCCCCCAACTTTTAATACAGGAAGAGTTCGCATGCGCAAATTCCGTTTTCGCCTGCCTGAGTTCGACGTGCCCGGATTATGGGTGCTGAGCCTCGGGATATGGTTTCACATTGTTTCCCGCCTGGTCCGGCGCGAGCCGGAGATGGCCATTCTTCTGGCGCAGATAATCGGCGTATCGATGGCGCTCTGGGGGGGCTACCGCATCATCAACCGCTGGATTGATGCCGCCCGTGAGGCCGAAAAGGCCCGTGATGCCGGAGGATGCCGACATGAACCTTAGACATACCGTGTTTACCGTGGCGCTCATGTCCCTCTGCCTGGCCACACAGGCTTCCACAATGGACGAGATCAAATCGTTATGGCATCCACAGGGGGCGCGAACGTCGGGATCTCTGCCAACATCCCCGGAAGACCCTGAAGTTAAGCCACTTCCGGCGAAGCCGCCGGTCTGGTACCGCCTCAGCAACGGCCGCCAGATCAATCTGGCCGACTGGAAGGTCGTGCTGTTTATGCAGGGACACTGCCCGTACTGCCACCAGTTTGATCCGGTCCTGAAGTCGCTGTCGGCACGGGTGGGGTTTGGGGTGATGGCCTACACCATCGACGGTCAGGGGGATGCGTCCTTTCCCGATGCGTTGCCCGCGCCGCCGGAGGTGATGAAAACCTTTTTCCCTAACCTGCCCGTGGCCACGCCAACCACCTTTCTCGTCAACGTAAACACCCTTGAAGCCCTGCCCCTGCTGCAGGGCGCGACCGACGAACAGGGCTTTATGGCCCGCATGGATACGGTCCTTCAGATGCGTGGAGTGGGTAACAATGGCTGATCAGAACAATGCAGAGGAACACGACATGATGACCTCCGGAATGCTTCAGAGAGCTACGACGCCAGAGTTAATCGCGCTCAGGGCACGGAAAGAGGACGCACGGTTCGGCGTTTATGCTGAGTGGGCGGGCATTTTGCTCATTGCCGGCGTGCTGTCGCGCGTCTTTATGACATACGTTTTCAATGCCTGCGTCGGCGACTGGCTCAGGGACGGTCACCTGCAGCTGAAAGATTTGTGGAACGTGTTGATGTACGCCATTCCACTGATATTTATCGCGCTGAGCGGCGGGCTTGCCGTTGCAGGTGGCGTTTATGCAATCCTGAACTCGCTTTATACGAAAGGGCAAATGTTCATACTAAAACGAAAAATGGGAAAACTCGCCCTGCAGGCGAGTCGGGAGGGTGCCGATGTTCGTCCGTAAACCTCTCTCCATACTGTGTGGCCTCCTTCTTGCGTGTTCAGCGAGCGTGAGTGCCGACGTGAACAGTGACATGAACACCTTCTTTAATAAGCTGGGCTTTGCGTCCAACACCAGCCAGCCACAGGTCTGGCAGGGCCAGGCCGCGGGCTACGCCACGGGCGGCTCACTCTACGCGCGCACGCAGGTGAAAACCGTCCAGCTTATCTCCATGACGCTGCCCGACATCAACGCCGGCTGCGGCGGCATCGATGCCTATCTGGGCTCCTTCAGCTTTATTAACAGCGATCAGTTGCAGCGTTTCGCCAAGCAGATTATGTCCAATGCGGCCGGATACTTCTTCGATCTGGCGCTGCAGACCACGGTACCGGAAATCAAGACCGCTAAAGACTTCCTGCAGAAGATGGCCAGCGACATTAACAGCATGAACCTCAGCTCCTGCCAGGCGGCGCAGGGGATTGTCGGCGGTCTGTTTCCGCGCACTCAGGTCTCCCAGCAGAAGGTCTGCCAGGACATTGCCGGTGAGAGCAACATGTTTGCCGACTGGGCGGCATCCCGCCAGGGCTGCACGGTGGGGGGAAGCATGGATAAGGTCCGTGATAAGGCCAGTGATAAGGATAAAGAGCGCATAACGAAGAATATCAATGTCATCTGGAATGCGCTCGGAAAGAACCGCATGTTTGACGGGAATAAAGAGCTTAAGGAGTTCATCATGACCCTGACCGGAACAATGGTCTTTGATGAGAAGGGTAATATAACCCCGCTTCCGGCAAGAACGACCGATCGCGACCTTATTCGGGCCATGATGGAGGGGGGGACTGCACGGGTGTATCACTGTAATGACAGCGATAAATGTCTGAAGGTGGTTGCCGATGCTAATGTCACGATCAGCCAGAAAAATGCACTGAAAAATCAGATAAAAGACATCCTTTCCAGCATTCAGAATAAAGCCGTTGCCGATCTAAAGTTAACCGAGAAAGAGAAGGGATTTATCACAAGTACTACCATCCCGGTCTTCAAGTACCTGGTTGATCCACAGATGCTGGGGGTTTCTAACAGCCTCGTTTATCAGCTAACCGATTACATCGGCTACGACATTCTTCTCCAGTACATCCAGGAGCTGGTCCAGCAGGCCCGTGCAATGGTGGCAACGGGAAACTATGACCAGGCGGTTATCGACAGCATCAATAATAACCTCAACGAAGCCACGCGGCAGATAGCCTCCTTCCAGGCACAGGTGCAGGTACAGCAGGATGCGCTTTTGGTTGTTGACCGCCAGATGAGCTACATGCGCCAGCAGGTCTCGGCACGCATGCTGCAGCGCTACCAGAACAACTATCACTTCGGGGGGGCGCGCTGATGCAGGAAATCTATGTCATCGCGGGCGGCGACTGGCTGACGCAGACGCTGAATGCCATCGTCACGTTCATGTCGACGGAGAACTGGGTTGTTATTCGGCGTATTGCGACGGCTTTCTCTGTGCTGGTTGTAGCCATTTCGTGGATACGACGGCACAACATCATGGATATGCTGGGCTGGGCAGGCGTCATTGTGCTGATGTCGCTGCTGGTCAGTGTTCGCACCTCCGTACAAATAATCGATATCAGTAATCAGACAAAGGTCTATAAAGTCGATAACGTGCCCGTCGGGCTGGCACTGCCTGCATCGCTGACCACCAAAATCGGATATGCCCTTGTTCAGGGGTATGAAATGGTCTTTTCACAGCCCGACAGCATCACCTACAGCAAAACCGGCATGATATTTGGGGCGAATCTGGTTTCACGCAGTACGGACTTTTTATCACAGAACCCAGAGATAACTACGATATTCACGGACTATGTGCAGAACTGCGTGATGGGCGATATTTTCCTGAACGGAAAATATACCATGGAAGATCTAATGAACAGTGCAGACCCGTATACGCTGATTTTCTCAAAGCCGAGTCCGCTGAGGGGGGTATTCAACAACAATAATCAGTTTTTAACCTGTGAAGAAGCCGCTGCGGTAATTAAGCCAAAGCTTGCCCTGGATACTCAGACCGGAGGAAAAACATGGAGTTACTACGTGCGTCAGCTTTTTGGCGGACGTCCGAATCCTGACATTTTGTTCAGCCAGATGATCGGGGACAGCTATAACTATTTCTATGGTGCTGGTCAGAGCGCCGCGTCGATTGTCCGTCAGAATGTGACGATGAACGCTTTGCGAAATGGCATCATGAGCTATGCAGCCCGCAACGGTGACACCTCAAGCCTGCTGAATATCGCCACTACGTCATCGATGGAGAAGCAGCGGCTGGCGCATGCGACGGTCGGTCAGGTGGCATTACGCTCACTACCTATGTCTCAGACGTTGATTGTCGGTCTGACCATCGGAATATTCCCCCTGATGGTGCTGGGCGGGATGTTTAACGCCGTCACCCTTAATGTGCTGAAGGGGTACGTGCTGGCTATCATGTGGGTGCAGAGCTGGCCACTGCTTTACGCCATCCTCAACAGCTGCATGACCTTCTATGCGAAGGCCAACGGTTCACCAGTGGTTCTCTCGGAGTTGTCACAGGTGCAGATAAAATACTCAGACCTCGCTACCACGGCAGGCTATCTGTCGATGCTTATCCCGCCACTGGCATGGGGAATGCTGAAGGGACTGGGGGCGGGGTTCTCAAATCTCTACAGCCATCTGGCCTCTTCCGCTATCAGCCCTGCAGCCACTGCTGCCTCTGGTGCTGTTGATGGTAACTACTCTTACGCTAACATGCAGACAGAAAATGTGAGTGGTTTTAACTGGAATACCAATAGCTCAACAGTATTTGGACAAATGAGCCAACAGTTGGCTAACGGAGCCAGTTCGACGCAAATGCGTGATGGTAGTGTAGTGACAGATTCCAGTGGTGCTACGTCACGTATTCCTATGAGTATCAACATGACTCGTCAGATTGCAACCGCACAGCAGGCAATGGCCCGCGAGGCACAAACCCAGTCAGAGAGTGCATTGCATGGATATAACAGTAGTTTGAGTAGCGCATGGAATACGCTTAGTCAGTTTGGCTCAAACCGTGGTAGCAGTAATTCAATGACCAGTGGCGCAGACAGCACTATGAGTGCTCAGGATTCTATGATGGCCAGCAGGATGCGCAGCGCAGTAGAAAGCTATGCGAAAGGGCATAATATTAGTAATGAACAGGCCACTCAAGAGTTAGCGTCAAGGAGCACCAGAGCGTCACTCGGATTGTATGGTGATGCACATGCTAAAGGAAGTATGGGGCTGAATGTGCTGGGTACCGGAGGAGGGGTAGGGTTTCAGGCAGGAGTTAAGGCGGGAGTTGATTTTTCCGATGACGATATGCACCAAGCAACAAATAGCTCTCGAGCTAGCCATGATGCTCGACATGATATGGATGCTAAAGCAACCCAGGACTTTAAGGAGGCGAGTGATTACTTTACTAGCCGTAAAGTCAGTGAATCTGGGAGCCATACGGACAATAATGCGGCTTCCCGAGCAGATCAACTTTCGGCATCGTTGAACTCAGCAAAACAGAGCTATGATCAGTACACCACAAGTCAGGCTCGTAGCCATGAATATGCTGAAATGGCGTCTCGTACAGAAAGTATGAGTGGTCAAATGAGCGAGGATCTAAATCAGCAGTTTGCCCAGTATGTCCGTAAACATGCACCTCAAGATGCAGATACATTGCTTACTAATACCAGCTCAGCAGAAATCGCAGGAAAACGTCGGGAACTGGCTTGGGGATTTGTTCAGGAGCAGGTACAACCGAGCGTTGATGCATCATATTCAGCAGCTAAAGGAAATGTTGGCCATGGTATGGGGGCCATTTCTGGTGGCGGTGGAAATAGCGATGTTAGTGCCGATCACCAGTCTCATCAGGCTACTATCGAACAACGTACACAGGACAGCGGAATTCAGAATAATGTAAAAGACCAAGTTGATAATATGCTCACAACATCGAGAGAGAATATAGCCGATACTAAAGGAGGAATACGCGATGAAGAAGGCAGCATAAATAAACAGTATTCTGATCTGCAAAAACATCATAATTCAGAGCAATCTTCGCAAATGAATACGTATAATAAGGAAAAGGAGTCTCAAGAACGAGTGCCGGGGGCTGACAGTCCTGAAGAACTGATGAAGAAGGCAAAAAAATATCAAGATAAACATAAGCAGTAACAGGATGCCAGAGAGGGTGCGATGAGAAATCTGCTTCAGATATTCATGGTAGTGTTGTTTCAGTCTATTGCTTGTTATCTGGCTGGATGGTTAGTTACGGAGGTGGTATTCATTGGTGCAACTGTGCTCTTATGGCAAGGATTGTTCATCTATTTGTTTTATAAAATATCTAAGAATAAAGGCAGTGTTGAACCCTACACATACAACAGGGTAGTTTGGTATGTGATAATGCCTATATGTTCACTGGCTCCTCCTCTTGTTACTTTTTTTGTATTCATTGTGGGTACATTGATGGATTTATATAAGGTTAGCGGGTGTATAAGCATCAAAGAGTGGCTTGAAAAAAACAAGGTAGATGGCGCCCACTCTATAAATAATGACTTTGAATCCGTGGACTTTGATAATGTTAATTATAATCCGGAAAGTAATTATCCAATGGGTTGGAAGCGTTAGATTGAGTTGTAGGATTTCATAGTCAGTTTCATGGTTGTGTATGGATATAATATTTAGTTTTATGGAGGTAAACAATGCGAGTGTTCTATGGGATGTTGGGAGTTTTTGTTTTCCTGTCGTGTACCTTGAGTGTAAGGGCTAGCGACGACTACTACACTAACTTAAAAAAAGATGCGAATTCTGGAAACGCATTAGCTCAATATAAGCTAGGTGCAATGTATTTGGTCGTATCTGGTGATTATAAAAAAGCTTTTTATTGGACTAATAAGTCGGCGATTCAGGGTAATTCAGATGCCCAAAATAACCTAGGTCTGCTCTATTATTATGGGCAAGGTGTTGATAAAAATATAAAAAAAGCAGGCTATTGGTGGGGGAAGGCAGCAGATGCAGGGAATGCATCTGCTCAGAATGACTTGGCAATGCTTTATAAAAATGGATTATTGAAAGATGCCCGTTGTGATAAAATAATGGATTTGCTTAACTCCTCAGCTCAAAAAGATTTTGAGTTGGCATATTTGAATATTGGAAACCTGTATTCTACAGGTGAGTGTGTTAATAGGGATATGCACGAGGCGGTGATCTGGTGGGAGAAAGCATCCATTAAAAATAACGGACAGGCTGAGTTTAATTTGGCAGGGGCTTATATGAGAGGTGATGGTGTATTTCCAGGTTCTGGAATGGCAGATATCTATTTGAAAAAATCATGCTCACATGGATATGCAGGAGCGTGTGATTTACTTAAAAAATAACATTCATTATTAATAATCTCCCCGCCTTTAGTTAAATGATGTCATCCTAGTGTTTTGTAACGGATGACATTAAATCAATTGCTTTCTGAAATCATGGTCGCTATACATATAGACCAACCTCTATGAGGCTAATATGAGTTTTAATGCTAAGGATATGACCCAGGGCGGTCAGATCGCGAGCATGCGTATCCGTATGTTCAGTCAAATTGCCAATATCATCGTGTACTGTCTCGTCATTCTCTTCGGCATCATTGTCGCGATTACGCTGTCGGTTAAACTGACCTGGCAGACGTTCGTGAACGGCATGGTTTATTACTGGTGTCAGACGCTGGCCCCCATGCGCGATATTTTTAAATCCCAGCCTGTCTATACCATCCGTTATTACGGCCATGAGCTGAAGTACAACGCGCAGCAAATACTGCAGGACAAATATATCCAGTGGTGCGCCGACCAGGTCTGGACGGCCTTTATTCTTGCTGCCATCATCGCGGCCGTGGTGTGCGTTATTACCTTCTTTGTCACCACCTGGATTCTGGGCCATCAGGGTAAGCAGCAGAGTGAGGACGAGATAACGGGAGGGCGCCAGCTGACTGACGACCCGAAAGCGGTGGCGAAAATGCTCAGGCGCGACGGTCTCGCATCCGACATCAAAATCGGTGAGCTGCCGCTTATTAAGGACTCGGAGATCCAGAACTTCTGTCTGCACGGTACCGTCGGGGCCGGTAAATCAGAAGTTATCCGCCGTCTGATGAACTACGCCCGCCAGCGTGGCGATATGGTCATCGTGTATGACCGCTCCTGTGAGTTCGTCAAAAGCTACTATGATCCGGCCACAGATAAAATCCTTAACCCGCTGGATGCGCGCTGCGCTGCATGGGACCTGTGGCGGGAGTGCCTGACGCAGCCTGACTTCGACAACGTTTCCAACACGCTTATTCCTATGGGCACGAAGGAAGACCCCTTCTGGCAGGGGTCGGGACGTACCATCTTTGCCGAAGCCGCATATCTGATGCGCAACGACAAGGACCGCAGCTACAGCAAGCTGGTCGACACGCTGCTTTCCATCAAGATTGAGAAGCTGCGCTCGTACCTGAAAAACTCCCCGGCGGCGAACCTGGTGGAAGAGAAAATCGAGAAAACGGCCATCTCCATCCGCGCCGTGCTGACCAACTACGTCAAGGCTATCCGCTACCTGCAGGGCATCGAAAATAACGGCGAGTCATTCACCATACGCGACTGGATGCGCGGCGTTCGTGAGGATGGTAAAAACGGCTGGCTGTTTATCTCCTCCAATGCTGACACCCACGCTTCCCTCAAGCCGGTTATCTCCATGTGGTTGTCCATCGCCATTCGCGGGCTGCTGGCGATGGGGGAAAACCGTAACCGCCGCGTGTGGATCTTCGCCGACGAGCTGCCTACCCTGCACAAGCTGCCGGACCTGGTTGAGATCCTGCCGGAGGCGCGTAAGTTTGGCGGCTGCTACGTCATTGGCATTCAGTCCTACGCCCAGCTGGAAGATATTTACGGGCAGAAGCCGGCGGAAACGCTGTTCGACGTGCTGAACACCCGTGCCTTCTTCCGCTCGCCGTCGCGCAATATCGCCGAGTTCGCCGCTGGCGAAATCGGTGAAAAAGAAATCCTCAAGGCGTCCGAGCAGTATTCCTACGGTGTGGACCCGGTACGCGACGGTACCTCGGTCGGCAAGGACATGGAGCGCGTCACCCTGGTGAGTTACTCCGACGTCCAGACGTTGCCGGATCTCTCCTGCTACGTCACGCTTCCCGGACCTTATCCTGCCGTGAAAATGGCGCTGAAGTATCAGCAGCGTCCAAAGGTGGCACCGGAATTCATTCCGCGCACCATCGACGGGAAAGCGGAGGAACGCCTGAATGCCGCGCTGGCTGCACGTGAACATGAATCCCGCAGCATCGCCATGCTCTTTGAACCGGATGCCGATGTTGTCGCGCCAGAGGGCGGTGCGGAGAATGTTGGTCAGCCACAGCAGCCACAGCAGCCACAGCAGCCACAGCAGCCACAGCAGCCACAGCAGCCACAGCAGCCACAGCAACTGACGCCCGCGCCCCGCGCTGCAGACGCGGCATCCGTAGCAGGTGCGGCAGGCGCCGGCGGTGTGGAGCCTGAGCTGAAGACAAAGGCGGAAGAGGCAGAGCAGCTGCCGCCCGGCATCAGTGAAAGCGGTGAAGTAGTGGATATGGCGGCATGGGAGGCGTGGCAGGCGGAGCAGGACGAACTGTCTCCTCAGGAGAGGCAGCGTCGTGAAGAAGTGAACATCAACGTTCACCGGGCGCCTGAAAAGGATCTTGAGCCGGGAGGATACATCTGATGATGAGCATCGGATCGGTAAAATCCGCCGGCAGCGCGGGCAATTATTACACCGACAAGGACAACTACTACGTTATCGGTAGTATGGGCGAGCGCTGGGCCGGAAAAGGGGCTGAAGCGCTGGGGCTCAGCGGCGGGGTGGACCAGAAGGTCTTTACGAAGGTTCTGGAGGGACGCCTGCCGGACGGCAGCGACCTCAGCCGGACTCAGGACGGGGCGAACAAACACCGTCCGGGCTACGACTTCACCTTCTCTGCGCCCAAAAGTGTCTCCGTGATGGCCATGCTGGGAGGCGACAAGCGTCTTATTGAGGCACACAACCGCGCGGTGGAGACCGCCATTAAGCAGATAGAGGCAATGGCCTCCACGCGGGTTATGACGGAGGGCAGGAGCGAGACGCAGCTGACCGGCAACCTGGTGATGGCGCTGTTTAACCACGATACCAGCCGCGACCAGGAGCCGCAGCTGCACACCCACGCGGTGGTGGCCAATGCCACTCAGCATGGCGATGAGTGGCGAACGCTCAGCAGCGACAAAGTGGGTAAAACCGGGTTTATTGAGAATATCTACGCCAACCAGATTGCCTTTGGCCGCCTGTATCGTGCCGCGCTGAAGGATGACGTCGCGGCGATGGGCTATGAGACTGAGACGGTCGGCAAACACGGCATGTGGGAGCTGAAGGGCGTACCGACGGAGCCGTATTCCAGCCGCAGCAGGACCATCAGCGAGGCGGTCGGGGATGACGCGTCCCTGAAGTCCCGCGACGTGGCGGCGCTCGATACCCGCCAGTCGAAGCAGAAGGTTGACCCCGAACAGCGCATGGCCGAGTGGATGCATACCCTGAAAGAGACGGGGTTTGACATTAAAGCCTACCGTGAGGCGGCAGACCTGCGGGTTGTGCAGGGGAATATTCCCGCAACGACGCCTGAAGCCATTGATATTAACAGCAGCGTCGGGCAGGCCATCGCGATGCTGAGCGACCGGCGGGCGCGGTTCACGTATTCCGAACTGCTGGCCACCACCCTCGGGCAGCTGCCCGCGCGGTCGGGCATGGTGGAGATGGCGCGTGACGGCATCGATGCGGCGATAAAAAATGAGCAGCTCATCCCGCTGGATAAAGAGAAGGGGCTGTTTACCTCGAACATCCACGTGCTGGATGAGCTGTCGGTGTCGGCGATGACCCGCGATTTACAGCGGACGGGGCAGGCCGACATTTTTCCGGATAAAAGCGTGCCCCGCAGCCGGTCATACAGCGATGCCGTGAGTGTCCTGGCCCAGGACCGTCCGCCGGTGGCGATCATTTCGGGTCAGGGCGGGGCGGCCGGCCAGCGTGAGCGCGTGGCGGAGCTGACGATGATGGCGCGCGAACAGGGGCGTGACGTGCAGATTATCGCCGCCGACAGGCGTTCGCGCAGCGCCCTTATGCAGGATGAGCGCCTCAGCGGCGAGCATATCACCGACAGGCGGGGGCTGACGGAGGGCATGGCCTTTACGCCCGGCAGCACGCTGATTGTGGACCAGGGGGAGAAGCTGACCCTGAAAGAAACGCTCACGCTGCTCGACGGTGCGCTGCGCCATAACGTCCAGCTGCTGATTGCCGACAGCGGCCAGCGCACCGGGACCGGCAGCGCCCTCACCGTCATGAAGGAAGCGGGAGTGAGCACGCTCGCGTGGCAGGGCGGTGAGAAGACGCAGGTCTCGGTTATCAGCGAGCCTGACCGGCGGCAGCGGTATGACCGCCTGGCCGCTGACTTTGCCCGAAGCGTCCGCGCAGGTGAACACAGCGTGGCGCAGGTCACCGGTCCGCGCGAGCAGGCGGTGCTCGCAGGCGTAGTCCGCGAGGCGCTTAAGGCGGAAAAGGTGCTGGGCGAGCGGGAGGTCAGTATCACCACGCTGGAGCCGGTCTGGCTCGACAGCCGCCATCAGCAGGTGCGCGACCACTACCGGGAGGGGATGGTCATGGAGCGCTGGAATGCCGAAGAGCGCAGCCGGGAACGCTTTGTCATTGACCGCGTGACGGGCCGCAACAACAGCCTGACGCTGCGCAACGCCCAGGGTGAGACGCGGGTGACCCGCCTGTCTGAACTCAACAGCAGCTGGTCGCTGTACCGCACCGGCACGCTGCAGGTGGCCGAAGGCGACCGTCTGGCAGTGCTGGGTCAGGCGCAGGGGACGCGGCTCAGGGGAGGCGATACGGTGACCGTTAAGGCGCTCGGGGAGGCGGGGCTCGTCGTCAGCCTGCCGGGGCGTAAGGCGGACGTGGTCCTGCCCGCCGGCGACAGCCCGTTTACCGCCGCGAAGGTGGTTCAAGGCTGGGTGGAGTCGCCGGGCCGCTCGGTGAGCGACAGCGCCACGGTTTTTGCCTCGCTGTCGCAGCGCGAGCTGGATAACACCACGCTGAACAAACTGGCGCTCAGCGGCCGGGCGGTGCGGCTCTATTCCGCGCAGACGGCGCAGAAAACGACGGAGAAGCTGTCGCGTCAGTCTGCCTGGAGCGTCGTGTCCGAACAGATTAAGGATGCGGCGGGGCATGACAGGCTCGATGATGCCCTGGCGCACCAGAAGGCCGGTCTGCACACGCCGGAGCAGCAGGCTATCCATCTGGCCATTCCGGTGCTGGAGGGGAACGGCCTGGCGTTCACGAAGCCGCAACTGATGGCCGCCGCGAAAGAATTTGAGCAGGACAGCCTCAGCCTGCAGGCCATCGAAAAGGAAGCGGACCGTCAGGTGCGCAGCGGCGACCTGCTGTCGGTGCCGGTATCGCCGGGAAACGGCCTGCAGCTGCTGGTCTCACGCCAGTCGTACAACGCTGAAAAAAGCATTATCCGCCACGTCCTTGAGGGAAAGGAGGCCGTCACCCCGCTGATGGATAAGGTTCCGGACGCGCAGCTGGCGGGCCTGACCGACGGGCAGCGGAACGCCACGCGCATGATACTTGAATCCCCCGACCGCTTTACCCTGGTGCAGGGCTACGCCGGGGTGGGTAAAACCACCCAGTTCCGGGCAGTCATGTCGGCCATCGGCACGCTGCCGGAACGGGAGCAGCCGCGCGTTATCGGCGTGGCCCCCACCCACCGGGCGGTGAGCGAGATGCGCGATGCGGGCGTGCCTGAAACGCAGACGCTGGCGGCCTTTATTCACGACACGCAGCAGCAGCTGCGCGGCGGCGAACGAACGGACTTCAGCAACGTGCTGTTTCTCGTGGATGAAAGCTCAATGGTCGGTAACGCCGACATGGCGAAGGCGTACAGCCTGATTGCCGGGGGCGGGGGGCGCGCGGTCTCCAGCGGGGATACCGACCAGCTGCAGTCCATTGCCCCGGGCCAGCCCTTCCGCCTGCTGCAGAAGCGCAGCGCCATTGACGTGGCGGTGATGCAGGAGATCGTCCGCCAGACGCCGGAACTAAAACCTGCCGTCTACAGCCTGATTAGCCGCGATATCGGCAGCGCCCTGACGACCATTGAGAGCGTGGTGCCGGCACAGGTGCCGCGCAGGGCGGATGCCTGGCAGCCGGACAGCTCCGTCATGGAGTTCAGCCGCGAACGGGAGGAGGCCATTGCGAAAGCCGTGGCGGCCGGCGACCTGATGCCCGGCGGGCAGCCCGCGACGCTGCTGGAGGCCATCGTGAAGGACTACACGGGGCGCACGTCAGAGGCGCAGGCGCAGACCATCGTTATCACCGCCCTGAACGCCGACCGCCGCCAGGTGAACGCCATGATTCATGACGCCCGTCAGGGTGCCGGCGAGGTGGGCGAAAAAGAGGTCACGCTGCCGGTTCTCACGCCTGCCAATATCCGCGACGGGGAGCTGCGGCGCATGGCAACGTGGGAGGCATCCCGCGACAGCCTGGTTCTGCTGGACAGCACCTATTACAGCATTGAGGCGCTGGACGGGGAGGCGCACCTGGTGATGCTGAAGGATGCGCAGGGCAACACCCGCAGCCTGTCGCCCGCGCAGGCGGCGACAGAGGGCGTCACGCTCTACCGTCAGGACACCATTACCGTGTCGGAAGGCGACCGGATGCGCTTTTCGAAAAGCGACAACGAGCGGGGCTTCGTGGCCAACAGCGTCTGGTCGGTCAGTGAGATAAAAGGTGACAGCGTCACGCTGTCGGACGGGAAACAGACCCGTACGCTCACGCCGTCAGCCGAGCAGGCAGAGCAGCACATCGACCTGGCCTATGCCGTCACCGTTGAAGGCTCACAGGGTACGAGCGAGCCCTTCTCCATCTCCCTGCAGGGTACGGACGGCGGACGTAAGCGGATGGTGAGCTTCGAGTCAGCCTACGTGGCGCTGAGCCGCATGAAGCAGCACGCGCAGGTCTATACCGACAACCGGGATAAGTGGGTGGCCGCGATGGAAAAATCGCAGGCGAAAAGTACGGCGCATGACATTCTGGAGCCGCGCGGCGACCGCGCCGTCGCGAATGCCGCCCGCCTGACGGCGACGGCAAAAGCGCTGGGTGAGGTGCCTGCCGGTCGCGCCGCGCTGCGCCAGGCCGGGCTGCAGCCCGAGGGCTCGATGGCGAAATATATCTCGCCGGGGCGTAAATACCCGCAGCCGCACGTGGCGCTCCCGGCCTTCGACCGCAACGGCAGGAAGGCGGGCGTCTGGCTGAGCGCCCTGACGTCCGGAGACGGGCAGCTTAAGGGGCTCGCTGGTGAAGGCCGGGTGATGGGCAGCGGGGACGCGGCGTTTGCGGGTCTGCAGGCCAGCCGTAACGGCGAGTCGCTGCTGGCGCGGGATATGGAAGAGGGCGTGCGGCTCGCGAGGGAGAATCCGCAGAGCGGCGTGGTGGTGCGGCTCGAAGGCGAGGCGCGACCGTGGAACCCCGGCGCCATTACCGGCGGTCGGGTCTGGGCCGACGGCCTGCCCGATGCCACTGGTACGCAGCCCGCAGAAACGGTGCCGCCGGAGGTGCTGGCACAGCAGGCCCGGGAGGCTGAGGTGCAGCGGGAGCTGGATAAGCGTGCCGAAGAGGCGGTCCGCGAGATGGCCCGCAGCGGCGACAGGCCGGCCGGAGGGGCTGACGTCGCCGTCCGGGATGTGGTGCGGGATATGGATCGGATAAAAGAAACGCCGGCATCTCCCCTCACGCTGCCGGATGCGCCGGAAGAACGCCGCCGGGATGAGGCGGTGTCTCAGGTGGTGCGCGAGAGCGTGCAGCGGGACCGCCTGCAGCAGATGGAGCGCGAAACGGTGCGAGACCTTGAGCGTGAAAAGACCCTGGGAGGCGACTGATATGCGCGCTGAAAACCATCCGCTCTTCCCCCTTGTGGTGGTGGCCGACTGCTGGCTGCAGCGTCTGCTTGTGTGGACGCCGGGCCAGACCGACCTTATCAAAACCGTGGCGCTGCTGCTGATGGTGGCCGACCACATCAGCATGCTGTGCGGACTGGATAATGACTGGCTGCGTCTTGCCGGTCGGGGAGCGTTTCCGCTCTTTGGCCTGGTCTGGGCCATGAACCTCGCCCGCCATCCGCAGATTCAGCAGCGCGCCCTGAACCGGCTCTGGATATGGGCCGGGGTGGCGCAGGGCGGCTGGATACTGGCCGGGCTGCGCCCGGACCTGGGCAATATTCTGTTTGCCTTTGCGGTCAGCGGACAGGCACTGGCGATGATGCAGCGGCACGGGCCGCGCACGTGGCCGCTCTCCCTGATGCTGGTTCTGGCCTGGCTGCCGTTTTCGGCGGGAAGCTACGGGCTGGCGGGGGTAGTGATGCTGATGCTGGCCTGCGGCGTATGTATGACGGGCCGGCGCACCACGCGCACGGGGCTGGCGCTGTGTCTGGCACTGGCGATACTCGCGCTGAATGCCGCGGACAGCCCCGCCTTTGCCATCGCGGGTCTGGTAATACCCGGCGTTACCCTGACGGTGCTGAGCCGGACCTGTTGCCGCGTGCCGAGGTTCTGGCCGCGCGAATTTTTCCCGCTGTTCTACGCGGTGCACCTTGCCGTCATCGGACTGATGGTGATGTGATATCTGCCGTGTCAGAATAGGGTCAGTCAGGGAGTATACGTGAAACAGATTTATCCGGAGGCAGGATGACAGAGCAGGGGCGCCCCACGCTGACGCTGCGCCGCAAAGCGGAGCCAGAAGGTCAGCGTGCCGTAAGCAACAGTGAACCGGACGGTGCGGGTCCGGGCCGGGTCACGCGTAAAAAGACCGTGGTGGTGAACACGACGCCTGCCTGGAAGGTCAGGAAGCAGGCGGTGGATGAGAGCGCGAAAAAGGCGCAGGCGGACGAGAAGGCCGCCAGAAAAGCAGAGAAAGCCCGGCAGTGGGCTGAGCGACAGGCCCAGGAGAGGGAGGCCATGCGGGCGGCCAGGCGCAAACCTGCCCCGGAACCGGTGTACCGGAAGGTCATGCCGCTTGCGGACGCGCTCGCGCTCCTGAAGCGTTGCTGGCCAGCCCTGGTGACGGACGGCCAGCCGCAGCTCCTGGCGGTCAACATCCGGGAGGCAATGGTCAATGACATTCGCCGGCGCGGGCTGGAGATTTCCGTGAAGACGCTGAAACGCTGCCTTGCCGCCGTCACCCGCTCGGATGCGTATCTGGGCGCCATGACGGTGGGCGCGTGGCGTAAAAACCTTGCCGGTGAACCGGTCGCAGCGGTGAGTGCGGAGGAGGCGACGTATGCCGTGGAGCGCAGGGCTCAGGAGCACGCTAAACGACAGCGCAGGGCGGTTAGAAGCGTCGCCACCCGTGCACGGAACGAACTGATAACAACCGAGAAGAGAAAAACACAGGATGAACATGAATAAAACCCTTTCAGTCATGCTTGCCGCAGGCCTTCTGGTCTCCGGCGTGGCGGGGGCAGCAGAGAAACCTGCCGTTGCCTTTACCCCGGAACAGGAAGCCCGCATTGGTGAAATCGCGAAAGACTACCTGCTGGCTCATCCGGAAGTGCTGGTTGAGGTCAGCCAGAAGCTGCAGGCCCAACAGCAGGAGAAGCAGCAGCAGGCGATGACGGCCGCCGTGGTTCAGAATCAGGCAGCGCTGCTGAACGATAAAGGCACACCATCATATGGTCCTGCTGATGCGAAAGTGACGGTCGTTGAATTCTTTGATTACCAGTGCATCTACTGTGCCCGCCTGGCGCCGGAACTGGAGAAGGTAATAAAAGCTAACCCGGACGTGCGCTTTGTGTTCAAGGAATTCCCGATATTTGGCCAGCGCTGGCCGGCGTCGCTCAGTGCGGCGAAAACCGGGCTTCAGATCTGGAAGCAGAAGGGGGCCGATGCTTACCTTAACTATCACAACGCGATTTACGCTACCGCCCACAACGAGGGTAAGCTGACCGATGCTGATATCAGCGCGGCCGCAAAAGCCGTGAAGTTCGATGCGAAAACAGCCCCAGATGTTCAGGGGACCCTGGATGGCATAAACACACTTGCGCAGCAGCTGGGCTTCAGCGGTACCCCGGCCCTGGTGGTTCTCCCGTCAGCCGGCGCCAGTGCTGATAACGTGACGGTTATTCCGGGATACACCAGCGCGGAGGCCCTGCAGCAGGCCATCAGTCATGCTGCCGGTGATACCAAAAAATAATCAGGCGTCCGCCAACTGATACCGCTAAAAGAGACTGACGCCTTCGCCGTGCTCAGTTGTCCAACCCCGGAGAAGGGTAAAAGCAAGTTTTCCCCGTCTCCGGCGTTTCTGGTTAACACATCCGAACAGTATTTCTGAGGTTATTTAATGCGTAAGTTCACCTTTCGCCAGCTGGCCGTGTCCGGTCTGGTATGTCTTTCGCTGAGCTGTATTCAGCCCGCAGCAGCGGCATCCTCCGTTCAGGTCGGCTTTTCACCTGAAGGCAGCGCGTTGCAGCTGGTCCTTAAGACGATTGAGTCAGCACAGCAGGAAATTCGGCTGATGGGCTACTCATTTACGTCTCCGGAGGTGGTTAGTGCGCTTGTCAGGGCAAAACGTCGTGGTGTGGATGTGAAGATAGTGCTTGATGAAAAGGGCAACCGGAGCAAAGCCAGCCAGGCGGCGATGAACATCGTGGTGAACGCGGGAATTCCGCTGCGCACCAACGGTCGCTACGCCATCATGCATGACAAAGTCATTATTGTTGATAATCATACAGTTGAGGCTGGTAGCTTTAACTACACTCGCTCTGCTGCATCGCGGAATAGCGAGAATGTGCTGGTTATTAATGAGGTGCCGGAAGTGGCACAAACCTACCTTCAGCACTGGCAGTCGCGCTGGGACGGAGGAACGGACTGGCATTCTTCATACTAAGTCGCATCGTCATTTGATCCGCAATCTACATCTATCCTGGTGAACCATGCGCCAACATGGCTCACACCTTCGCGTAAAGTTAAGTCGCTGATTTCAGATATCTGTAGTATTCTCTGCAAACGATCCAAGTTTGATCCTTGAGGAGGCAGAGATGTCGCAGATCGAAAATGCAGTAACTTCCTCATCGAAAGAAAAGCGTTCTTACCGAAAAGGTAAGCCGATGTCGGCGAGTGAAAGACAGCTTGCCGCGATTGCGCGTAAACGTGAAACACATAAAGAAGTGAAGGTTTTTGTTAAAAATCCTCTTAAAGATTGGATGATTACGATCTGTGAAGAGGAAGGGCTCACTCAAGCTCAGTTTATTGAGACCTTACTCGAACGTGAACTTTCTGAACGCGGCGTTCTCGATGTAAAGACTTCACATTCTTGAACGTTTTCTCATTGGATGCTAGATTACTGATCGTTTTAGTGAATTCTTGGTTGGCCACGCCATAAGGTGGCAGGGAACTGGTTCTGATGAGGTGTCTACCCGGGACCAGAAAAGCAAAAACCCCGATAATCTTCACCAGGTTTGGCGACTAAGAGAAGATTAACGGGGCCTACTTAAACTGTATAGAAGCTGTTGCTCTATGCAGGGAGTATAGTTTTATGCTCAGAAAACTGCAATACCCGTTTCTGTGCCATTTACTCCTTCCGTGCAACATAAGTGCGGGAAGGTGTGACTGACGCCCAGACCCTGTTCTCCCATTACCGTCAGGTCAAAAACCCGAACCCGGCATTCACGCCGCGTGAAGGCAAAAAGACACTGCCGTTCTGTCGTAAGCTGATGGCGAAAGCCGAAGGCTTCACGTCCCGTTTTGACTTTTCCATCCATGTGGCGTTCTTACGCTCGCTGGGTAAACGTCACCGGATGCCGCCACTGTTGCGCCGCCGGGCCATCGATGCCCTGCTCCAGGGGCTGTGTTTCCACTATGACCCGCTGGCCAACCGCGTTCAGCGCTCCATCACCAATCTGGCCATCGAGTGCGGTCTCGCCACCGAGTCGAAAAGCGGTAATCTGTCCATCACCCGCGCCACGCGGGCGCTGACGTTTATGGCGGAGCTGGGGCTGATTACCTATCAGACCGAGTATGACCCGCAGATTGGCTGCAATATCCCGACCGATACCACCTTCACGCCGGCACTGTTCTCCGCGCTCGACGTCTCTGACGTGGCCGTTGTGGCCGCGAGGCGCAGCCGTGTGGAATGGGAGAATCAGCAGCGTAAGAAGCAGAACCTGAAGCCGCTGGAGATGGACGAGCTGATAGCGAAGGCCTGGCGGTTTGTGCGCGAACGGTTCCGCAGCTACCAGTCCGAACGTAAACAGCATGGCCTGAAGCGCGCCCGCGCCCGACGTGACGCGGACAGAGCCCGTAAGGACATTGTGACGCTGGTGAAACAGCAGCTGACGCGTGACTACGCCAAAGGGCGTTTCGTCGGCGACAGGGATGCTCTCCAGCGTGAGCTGGAGCGGCGCGTGAAAGAGCGCATGCTGATGTCGCGTGGTAACAACTACACGCGGCTGGCCACCGTCCCCATATAACCCTTCCTGTGTGAAAAATCCGGCTGGCGCCGGAGGGTTTCGCACGTCTGCAGTCCATCGTTGACGGTTTTCTGCACGAAATGACGGCCGTCCTTCCTGACATTCACCCCATTCCGCCATCAGAATGGCCAGAAATTGCATCAGAGTGGCCACATCTCGTCGCCAGATTCAGTTACCCACAAATAACTGCAAGGGACCTTTCCATAAGGTTACAACCGTTATGCTTACAGAGCGCCAGCCGACCTGATTTCAAAGTGCGTGGCTTCCTTTAAAAACCTGCTCTGTACTTCTTTTAAATATCTTTTATTTCATTCATATAAATATATAACCTGTTCGTCGCCTGACCTGTGGACAGGCTCCTGAAAATGCCCGCCCTTGCAGCGGACTCACGTCCGCGCCGGTTCGGCAACTGCCTAAAGTAGCTCCCATCGCTACGCGACGGGCCCCGGCACGGCACATATAGTTACAACATTCAAAATACTCACTCAAAAGCAGGAACAGTGCCTGCCTGAACCCTCACAGCCCCTCCCCACCACTGAAAAGCGAGGCCGCCCCGGGCCAAAGGCCCGGAACAACATCGCTTTAAATGCTGGATGATGTAACTAAACATTTAAGTTGCTGCCAGTAACATCGCGGCAGGTTCTCAGTACAGCCCCCGGGCACCGGCTTCGCCGGCACCACGGCTCCGGAAATCACGCCCTGTACGTCGCAAGCGCCGTACAGCCCGCTCACCGGAGTTAAAAGGGCTTAATGAAACCACATCATGGCTATCAGCGGGTTATGGCTTAGCAGGGCGAAGGGATGGATTGGTGGAACCTGTCAACAGCGTAACCGGCTGCGCCGGGCTACGGCGCCATTAACAACCGTGCTCTGGTCAACTTCTGAGGGCGCCTCTATGCGCCTCTGGCGCATTCCCGGAATGCCTGCGCACTGCTCGGCATTCTTAACCCGAATATTGAAGCTGCATTTCCGGCTACGCCGGGTCCCGGCGCCACTCACCATCAGTATTCTGTTTACCACCTGATGGCGCCTCCATGCCGCCTCGCGGCATTCGTGACCACCGCTTATGCTCAGCAGTAGAAATACTGACGTTAAGCCTCTGCCGTAGTATATTTTCGCGATTATCCTTAGCTACGGCTAAGGCTGGCCGGGTAATGACTCCAACTTACTGATAGTGTTTTATGTTCAGATAATGCCCGATGACCTTGTCATGCAGCTCCACCGATTTTGAGAACGACAGTGACTTCCGTCCCAGCCTTGCCAGATGTTGTCTCAGATTCAGGTTATGCCGCTCAATTCGCTGAGTGTAACGCTTGCTGATTACGTGCAGCTTTCCCTTCAGGCGGGATTCATACAGCGGCCAGCCATCCGTCATCCATACCACGACCTCAAAGGCCGACAGCAGGCTCAGAAGACGCTCCAGTGTGGCCAGAGTGCGTTCACCGAAGACGTGCGCCACAACCGTCCTCCGTATCCTGTCATACGCGTAAAACAGCCAGCGCTGACGTGATTTAGCACCGACGTAGCCCCACTGTTCGTCCATTTCAGCGCAGACAATCACATCACTGCCCGGCTGTATGCGCGAGGTTACCGACTGCGGCCTGAGTTTTTTAAGTGACGTAAAATCGTGTTGAGGCCAACGCCCATAATGCGGGCGGTTGCCCGGCATCCAACACCATTCATGGCCATATCAATGATTTTCTGGTGTGTACCGGGCTGAGAGGCGGTGTAAGTGAACTGCAGTTGCCATGTTTTACGGCAGTGAGAGCAGAGATAGCGCTGATGTCCGGCAGTACTTTTACCGTTACGCACCACGCCTTCAGTAGCTGAGCAGGAGGGACAACTGATGGAGATGGAAGCCACGGGAGCACCTCAAAAACACCATCGTACACTAAATCAGTAAGTTGGCACCATTACCCAATCTATTTATACATAATCTTTACATCTTTCCCCGGTGACAAAGTGCTAATTGGTCTGTAATGTTCAATGTGTGGCAGGCAAGCCGCCGGTGACTTAGGGAAGGTGCGAACAAGTTCCTGATATGAGATCATCATATTCATCCGGAGCGCATCCCAGAGGGACATCATGAGCCATCAACTCACCTTCGCCGATAGTGAATTCAGCACTAAGCGCCGTCAGACCCGAAAAGAGATTTTCCTCTCCCGCATGGAGCAGATTCTGCCATGGCAGAATATGACCGCTGTCATCGAGCCGTTTTATCCCAAGGCGGGCAATGGCCGACGGCCCTATCCGCTGGAGACCATGCTGCGTATTCACTGCATGCAGCATTGGTACAACCTGAGCGACGGTGCCATGGAAGATGCCCTGTACGAAATCGCCTCCATGCGCCTGTTTGCCCGATTATCCCTGGATAGCGCCCTGCCGGATCGCACCACCATCATGAATTTCCGCCACCTGCTCGAGCAGCATCAACTGGCCCGTCAATTGTTCAAGACCATCAATCGCTGGCTGGCCGAAGCAGGCGTCATGATGACCCAAGGCACTTTGGTGGATGCCACCATCATTGAGGCACCCAGCTCGACCAAGAACAATGAGCAGCAACGCGATCCGGAGATGCATCAGACCAAGAAAGGCAATCAGTGGCACTTTGGCATGAAGGCCCACATTGGTGTCGATGCCAAGAGTGGCCTGACCCACAGCCTGGTCACCACCGCGGCCAACGAGCATGACCTCAATCAGCTGGGTAATCTGCTTCATGGAGAGGAGCAATTTGTCTCAGCCGATGCCGGCTACCAAGGAGCGCCACAGCGCGAGGAGCTGGCCGAGGTGGATGTGGACTGGCTGATCGCCGAGCGTCCCGGCAGGGTAAAAACCTTGAAGCAGCATCCGCGCAAGAACAAAACGGCCATCAACATCGAATACATGAAAGCCAGCATCCGTGCCAGGGTGGAGCACCCGTTTCGCATCATCAAGCGGCAGTTCGGCTTCGTGAAAGCCAGATACAAGGGGCTGCTGAAAAACGATAACCAACTGGCGATGTTATTCACCCTGGCCAACCTGTTTCGGGTGGACCAAATGATACGTCAGTGGGAGAGATCTCAGTAAAAACCGGAAATAACGCCAGAAATGGTGGAAAAAATAGCCTAAATAGGCTGATTCGATGTGTTTGCGGGAAAAAAATCGGCCCAGATCCGCGAAATTTTAATCAGCGAGTCAGCTTGGGAAGAAATGACCTGCTTATTCGCACCTTCCCTAACTAAGGCGACGGCATAAGGAAACCGCAGACAGAACTGAGTGTGGTCCTGAAAATGGCCCTGAATGACAAACCGGTGTTTTGGGATCACCCTGCACACCTTGGTTCAGGGGAGGGGGCATCATTCCTAAATATTGTTTCTGAATGGAGAATTGCAGATCAGAACAAATGCGCTCATGTACCTTGTTTGTTGACGGTGTTTCCTACATGCAGCATTCCGCCGATCATATCGCGAAATGTCATTGCGAAATCAGCATCCCGTGAATTTTCATCTGCTTCAATATCGGACAAGATGCCATAGGTCAGAGATAACAGTAACCTGGCCGCCTTTCTGTTATTGATATTATTGCCGATCTCCCCTTTGGCCTGCGCATCGTTGAAACGTGCAACGAGGAAATCTGTGATGGTTTGGTATTTGCTTTTGAGCATGTCCGCGACCTGAGGATTTCGCATCCCCTCCGCCATTATTTCCATAACTAACGCGCGTTGAGCGCAATCTTCATGTGTGACGTCAATCATAGAGTCCACCAGATAATCTACCAGGCCAACGCCTTCGAGTGGATGACGAAAGCGGGTTAAGGCTCTTTCCTGATCTTCAAGGATTATGGCCTGAATCAAGGCCTCTTTTGACACGAAGTGGTGATACAAGGTTCCAGGACTCATGTCGCTGGCCTTGCAGATGGTTTTCATTGACGTGTTATGAAAACCATTTTCTGCAAAGCACTCTCTTGCGGCATTCAGGATCCTGGTACGCGTTGACATTCCGGATAATTTTTTACCCATTGAGGTTGCTCGATTCTTCTTCGAAAACAACAGTGTAACCGGTGAGTAGATTGACGCCTACCGGCAAATTAACTTTTTTTGGTCAACCAATAATTTATGTTGCGTAGCCTTTCCGAAGTGAGAAACATATGCAAGGAAAAACTAGAATGAACGTTTGGTTGGGTATTTTTCAATCTATGTCAATTGATGGTTTTATGTATGTGTGATTGGTGTCGCATAAGCTACATTGCAAATTTTAATTTTATGACATTCTCTTCAGTTCTTTGTGGTGTGGATTCTCCGCAGTGATTCATCCGTGATAACAATGCGGTCTATGAACTGGTTAACTTGTACATTTTTTGGTTGACCAATCACCACAAAGAAAAGGAGAGTTGTGATGTTACGTCCTGTTGAAACTTCAACCCGAGAAATCAAGAAACTAGATGGTCTGTGGTCATTCTGTCTGGATACTGCTGATTGCGGCATGGCACAGCAATGGTGGAAGCGCCCGCTTTCTCAAAGTCGTGCGATTGCAGTACCTGGTAGCTTTAACGATCAGTTCGCCGATGCTGATATTCGCAATTACGTTGGGAACGTCTGGTATCAGCGGCAGGTATTTATTCCGAATGGGTGGGGTAACCAACGTATTGTTCTACGGTTTGACGCGGTCACGCATTATGGAAAGGTCTGGGTTAACGATAACTTTTTGATGGAACATCAGGGTGGGTATACCCCTTTTGAGGCTGATATTAGCCATCTTGTTTCACCGGGTGAAAATGTCCAGGTCACAGTCTGTGTGAATAACGAACTCAGCTGGCAGACGATTCCTCCGGGAATAGTGACATGTGATGATAATGGTAAGAAGCAACAATCCTATTTCCATGATTTCTTTAACTATGCCGGCATTCATCGCAGTGTCATGCTCTATACCACTCCACGCTCTTTCGTTGAAGATATCACTGTGGTGACCCATGTCAGTGACAATGGTGAAGAGGCCACCATTTGTTGGCAAGTTACGGGCAAGGGAAATATTGCTGTTGAATTACGTGATTCGGAACAGCAACTTGTCGCTTCAGGGCAAGGGGCTGAGGGCCAGTTACGATTGACTTCCCCATGCCTGTGGCAGCCTGGTGAAGGATATCTATATAATTTTAATGTGGTTTTGTCTGATTCGGCAGAGCGTGATGAATACCCGCTGCGCGTGGGGATCCGTTCAGTTGAAGTGAAGGGAGAACAGTTTCTGATTAACAACAAACCTTTTTATTTCACTGGGTTTGGGCGTCATGAAGATGCCGACTTACGAGGGAAAGGATTTGATAACGTCCTGATGGTCCACGACCATGCGCTAATGGAATGGATTGGTGCGAACTCATATCGAACATCACATTATCCCTATGCTGAGGAGATGCTCGACTGGGCGGATGAACAGGGCATTGTCATAATCGATGAGACAGCTGCAGTCGGCTTTAACCTGTCTCTGGGCATTGGCTTTGATGCGTGCGAAAAACCGACGTCATTGTACGGCGATGACGCAATTAATGATCGGACCCAACTGGCGCACCTTCAGGCTATTCGGGAACTCATCGCACGCGATAAAAACCATCCAAGCGTTGTCATGTGGAGTATTGCCAATGAACCGGATACACGTCCTGAAGGGGCCAGGGAATACTTTGAGCCTCTGGCGATTTCGACACGCGAGCTCGATCCGACCCGACCTATTACCTGTGTCAATGTGATGTTCTGTGATGCTGAAAGCGATACGATCACCGATCTTTTCGATGTGGTTTGCCTTAACCGCTACTACGGATGGTATTTACAAAGCGGCGATCTTGAGAAAGCTGAACGTGTGCTGGAAAAAGAGCTGCTGGCATGGCAGGACAAACTTCACCGCCCCATCATTATTACCGAATATGGTGTTGATACCATGGCCGGACTGCATTCGATGTACACCGATATGTGGAGCGAAGAGTTTCAGTGCGCGTGGCTCGATATGTACCATCGTGTTTTCGATCGGGTTAGCGCCGTGGTGGGTGAGCAGGTCTGGAATTTCGCTGATTTTTCTACTTCACAAGGAATTATGCGTGTTGGTGGCAACCGCAAAGGGATTTTTACCCGCGATAGAAAACCGAAATCCGCTGCTTTCCTGCTGAAAAAACGCTGGACTACCATGGCATTTGGCGAGAAACCTCAGCAGGGAGAGTCATTATGAGCCAGCAGCTCTCCTGGCGCGCCATCATCGGCTATAGCCTGGGTGATGTCGCTAATAATTTTGCCTTCGCTATGGGTGCATTATTTCTTCTGAGCTACTACACCGACGTCGCAGGCGTCGGTGCCGCAGCCGCAGGAACGATGCTGCTGCTGGTGCGCGTTTTTGACGCCTTTGCTGATGTCTCGGCGGGGCGTATTGTTGACAGCGTTAATACGCGTTGGGGAAAATTCCGTCCTTTCCTGCTTTTCGGCTCAGCACCTTTAATGGCTTTCAGCGTTTTGGTGTTTTGTGTCCCCGCAGAGTGGAGTCACAGTAGCAAAGTTATTTACGCGTATATTACTTATATGGGACTGGGGATTTGCTATAGCCTTGTGAATATCCCTTATGGCTCACTTGCAACGGCCATGACCCAACAGCCGCAATCACGTGCCCGGCTTGGTGCTGCGCGCAGCATCGCGGCCTCACTCACCTTTGTTTGCCTGGCGTTTCTCATTGGGCCACGGATTAGTGGTGCCAGTCCGACTGAGATGCAGGATGTTTATCTCTTCTGGACTATTATCCTGGCAGTTGCAGGTACTGTGTTGTATTTCGTCTGTTTTAAATCGACCAAAGAAAATGTCGTGCGTATCGTGGCGCAGCCTTCGATGAAGATAAGTTTACAGACGGTAAAGCAAAATCGACCCTTGATTATGCTGTGTGCTGGGGCACTGTGTTTACTTATCTCGACCTTTGCGGTCAGTGCATCTTCATTATTTTATGTTCGTTATGTTTTAAATGATGCTGGACTTTTCTCGGTGATGGTATTGGTTCAGATGTTGATAGGAACTGTTGCCTCGGCTCCTATGGTTCCGCGATTGGTCACTCGAGTTGGGAAAAAGAACACCTTCCTGATTGGCTCGTTGCTTGGAACTAGCGGTTATTTATTGTTTTTTTATATGTCGGCTCATTCCGTTCCTGTTGCGCTCACCGCACTGGCCATCGCTTCTGTTGGTCAGGGAATATCGATGACGGTGATGTGGGCACTCGAGGCGGATACTGTTGAGTATGGCGAGTATCTGACAGGTGTGCGGATTGAGGGGTTAACCTACTCACTGTTTTCCTTTACTCGCAAGTGTGGTCAGGCCATCGGTGGTTCAATCCCGGCATTTATTCTGGGACTCAGCGGATATATTGCTAATCAGGCACAAACGCCAGAAGTCATTATGGGTATCCGGATTTCGATTGCGCTGGTACCTTGTGGCTTCTTATTATTAGCATTTATTATTATGTGGTTTTATCCGCTAACAGATCAGAAATTCAAAGAAATTATTTTAGAGATTGATACTCGTAAAAAAACGCAACAAAAACTGATCGACGACTTTAAAAAATAAGGCCCTGTAGTTTTATTATAAAACAATTACAAACCCAAAGGTTAAACGATGAATAAAATAACACGTTTAACGGCTATTGCTATAGCCGTGGCCTCGGTGTGTACCTCTGTGTTAGCGGAACAAATCTCTGACGATGAAGCAGCATTAAGATTTAGATTAAAAAATGAGTTGCGCAGGGCTGACAAACCCAGCGCCGGAACTGGGAAGAATATATATGCCTGGGTGCAGGGAGGGCTTGTTGATTTTAATAGTGGTTATTACTCTCAATTTATAGGGGTAGAGGGTGGTGCCTATTACGTTTATAAACTTGGTGCCCGAGATAATATGAGTACGCGCTGGTACTTAGATGACCATGAAAGTTTTGGCTATGCACTTGGCGCTCTAAAAATAAAAGCTGGTGACAATGTTAGATTGAAAATAGGGCGTTTTGGAACGGATTATAGTTACGGGAGTTTACCGTGGCGAATCCCCCTTATCGGTGGCAGTTCACAGCGTACGTTACCTACAGTTTCCGAAGGCGCTTTAGGTTATTTCGCTCCGACAGAGAATTTTGAGCTTTGGGCAATGTGGCGCACAAGAGTATTTCAATGGACCGACTCGGCAACCGGTATTCGTGATGAAGGTGTATATAACAGTAAGACCGGAAAATACGATAAACATCGAACTCGCTCATTTTTAACCGCCAGCTGGCATGATGATCGTAGCCGTTATTCACTGGGGGGCTCAGTACAGAGAGATGTCTCTCACCAGCTGCAGAGCATTATTGAACAAACAATTCCGTTGTCGTCGGGATATGCCCTGAAGGGCGAGCTATTGGGTTTCTATGCCGGACTTGATGGGTTGAGCCGCTCGTCCAGCCAGCCGAATGAGACTGCATTGGTCAGCGGTCAGTTGACCTGGAGTGCGCCGTGGGGAAGTCTTTTCGCTAGCGGTGGATATCTCCGCCATTCGATGAATGGTGCGGTGGTTGATACAGATATTGGCTATCCCTTCTCACTCAGCCTCGATCGCAACCGCGAAGGGATGCAGTCCTGGCAGATGGGGGCCAACTATCGACTGACACCGCAGCTGACTTTAACACTGGCACCAGTTGTCACCCGTGGCTACGAATCCAGTCAGCGAGATGTACAAATTGAAGGTATGGGGCTGCTCAGTGCGGTTAACTATCGGGTTGCCGAGGGGCCACTCAGCGGGATGAATATATTCCTTGCCGCCGATAAGGGCCGTGAAAAGCGCGACGGCAGTTCGCTAGGTGACAGGCTTAATTACTGGGATGTGAAGATGAGCATCCAGTATGACTTTATGCTGCGGTGATGCTAACGGGAGGGGGCATTTTCACTACGACATCGGATGGCTTCAGAATAGCTGGGGTGTTGTGACTTTCGGTAGTTGCTTAACTTGTTCATCAGCACCTGCCTGAGTATGGCCTTGAGACTCCAGACGAAGCATGTGCGATGAAGAACGGATTGGCATTTATTAAAAAATTAATTGGTCGACCAATAGGTTGGCTTGTTTGGCGGGTTGTTTGACTGTATGACTCGTCCCCCCTAAACATGGCTATAGCCTGTTTGAGCTGTATAAAACAGCGATCTCATCGTAAGAGAGGAGTTGAAATATGAAACAAACCTGGCGTTGGTATGGCCCTAATGACCCGGTAACGCTTGCCGATGTACGTCAGGCTGGCGCAAGTGGCGTGGTAACCGCATTACACCATATCCCGAATGGGCTGGTTTGGTCTGTTGAAGAGATTCTGGAGCGTAAAACTATTGTCGAAGAGGCGGGGCTCGAGTGGTCTGTGGTCGAGAGCGTGCCGATTCATGAGGATATCAAAACCCACAGTGGTCAATACGATCTGTGGATAAACAATTATCAACAGACGCTGCGTAACCTGGCACAATGCGGGATCTACACCGTTTGCTACAACTTCATGCCTGTACTGGACTGGACTCGCACTGATCTTGAATATGTTTTGCCGGATGGTTCAAAAGCGTTGCGTTTTGACCAGATAGAGTTCGCAGTGTTTGAATTACACCTTTTACAACGCCAGGGGGCAGAAACTGATTACACAGCAGAAGAGATAGAGCTGGCCAATCAGCGCTTCGCTGCCATGAGTGAAGAAGATAAAGCACGCCTGACTCGCAATATAATTGCTGGTCTTCCGGGAGCAGAAGAGGGCTATACGCTAGATCAGTTCCGCGCCCATCTGGCGACTTATCAAAATATTGATAAAGCAAAATTGCGTGACAACTTTGCGTATTTCCTCAAAGCCATCGTTCCGGTTGCCGAAGCGACCGGCGTTCGTATGGCGGTACACCCTGATGACCCGCCGCGCCCGATCCTGGGTCTACCGCGTATAGTCTCCACCATTGAAGATATGCAGTGGATGGTGGAGACCGTCAACAGCATGGCGAATGGTTTCACCATGTGTACCGGCTCTTACGGCGTCCGTGCGGATAACGATTTGGTCGGTATGATTCAACTGTTCGGCCCACGTATTTACTTCACGCATTTACGCTCAACATTGCGTGAAGATAACCCAAAAACGTTCCATGAAGCGGCGCATCTGTATGGTGATGTGGACATGTATGCCGTGGTGAAGGCCATCGTCGAGGAAGAGTATCGCCGTAAAGCCGAAGGCTACGAGGATCTGATCCCTATGCGTCCTGACCATGGGCATCAGATGCTGGACGATTTGAAAAAGAAAACAAATCCGGGCTACTCGGCAATTGGCCGTCTGAAAGGGTTGGCTGAAGTACGAGGAGTCGAACTGGCGATTCAGCGCGCCTTCTTCAGTCATTAAGTTTCCGCCGGTGGCGTCACCGGCCATTCAGCGTTTATATCCACTGCAGTAGACACATACTCACCCACATTTCGTGGGTGAAGTCATCGCACGACAGGAGTTTGCCATGGAACAAAATATCGTTAGCGGCTCGCTTTCCGCTACCCGTCCGCAATGGGACGGTTCGCGTCTGGTTTCCCGTATCGTCCACCTGGGATGCGGGGCGTTTCACCGTGCACATCAGGCGTTGTTTACTCACCATTTGCTGGAGTGTAGCGACAGCGACTGGGGGATCTGTGAAGTTAACCTGATGCCGGGGAACGATGCACGGTTGATTGAAAACCTTAGAGCACAAAATCTGCTTTATACCGTCGCAGAACGTGGAGCGGAAATAACAGAACTTAAGATCATTGGCTCAATGAAAGAAGCTCTGCACCCTGAATTTGATGGATGTGACGGGATTCTGAAAGCCATGGCGCGTCCCGAGACGGCGATTGTTTCTCTGACAGTGACGGAAAAGGGCTACTGCACGGAGGCAGCCAGCGGCAAGTTGGATCTGAACAACCCTCTGATTAAACATGACCTTACATCACCACAACAACCTAAGTCGGCTATTGGATACATCGTTGAGGCTTTAGACATGCGTCGTCTGCAGGGGATAAGGCCATTTACCGTTCTGTCATGTGATAACGTTCGAGAGAATGGTCTCGTTGCCAGAGCGGCGGTTATAGGACTGGCAAAGGCACGTTCGACGGAGCTGGCGACGTGGATTGCGCAAAACGTAACATTCCCTTGTACCATGGTTGACCGTATTGTTCCGGCAGTAACGGAAGAGACACTGCAACTGATTGCCGATCAGCTTGGTGTGTTCGATCCCTGTGGTATAGCCTGCGAGCCTTTCCGTCAGTGGGTGATAGAAGATAACTTTGTCAATGGCAGACCGGAGTGGGACAACGTCGGGGCACAGTTTGTCGAAGACGTCGTACCATTTGAAATGATGAAACTACGGATGCTGAACGGTAGTCACTCTTTTCTGGCGTATCTTGGCTATCTGGCCGGCTATGAAACAATCGCCGATACCATGGCTAATCCAGAATATCGTCAGGCGGTACGGAAGTTGATGCTGAATGAACAAGCTCCCACGTTGTCGATGCCTGAGGGCACTGATTTATCGGGTTACGCTGATTTACTGCTCTCCCGTTTTACCAACCCTTCACTCAGGCACCGTACCTCGCAGATTGCAATGGATGGCAGTCAGAAATTACCGCAACGCCTGCTTGATCCAATTCGTATCCATTTGGCAAAGGGAACCGATCATCGTCATCTGGTTCTTGGCGTTGCTGGATGGATGCGCTACGTTCGTGGTCTTGACGATAAAGGACAAAAGATAGATATCGTCGATCCACTTTTTGCCCGCTATCAGGCTATCCATCAGCAGTATCATAGCGCGCAAGAACGTGTACGTGCGCTACTGGCAATTGAGTCAATTTTTGGTCGCGATCTGCCAGAAAATAGCTCGTTCGTAAATGCGGTCATGGAGACGTACGTCCGGCTGGAACAGCGCGGAGCACGCGCGGTGCTTGAATCGCTACAGTGATTAATAAAGGAGAAAAACCATGGCCGCATTTATGACGGAAGACTTTTTACTCAAAAATGAGATTGCCCGCATGCTCTACCACAGGTATGCGGCAGTAATGCCCATTTACGACTTCCATTGCCACCTGAGCCCGAAAGAGATTGCGCAGGATCGCCGTTTTGAAAATCTTGGGCAAATCTGGCTTGAAGGGGACCATTATAAGTGGCGAGCTCTACGTACTGCGGGGGTAGAGGAGAGGCTCATTACCGGGAAAGAAACCAGTGATTACGAAAAATATCTTGCCTGGGCGGACACGGTGCCAAAAACACTAGGTAACCCACTGTACCACTGGACGCACCTCGAGTTACGTCGTCCCTTCGGCATCACGAATACGCTGCTGGATCCGCAAAGCGCTGATGCTATTTGGGAACACTGCAACGCGAAGCTGGCTACCCCAGAGTTTTCGGCCCGCGGGATCATGCGACAGATGAATGTAAGAATGGTCGGCACTACCGACGATCCCATTGACGATTTGCGGTATCACCGGCAAATCGCCGAGGATGCAAGCGTTGATATCGATGTTGCACCGAGCTGGCGTCCTGACCGGGTCTTTAAAATCGAGCTGGAGGGTTTTGTTGATTATTTGCATAAGCTGGAAGCTGCAGCGGATATTAGCATTACCCGCTTCGATGATCTGCGCTGTGCGCTGCGCCGTCGTCTCGATCATTTTGTTGCACATGGGTGCCGCGTGTCGGATCACGGTATTGAAACGGTGCGTTTTGCCCAGATACCGAACGACGCGCAGCTCGACGCTATTCTTGCTAAACGTCTCGCGGGCAATGAACTCAGCGAGCTGGAGATTGCGCAATTTTCTACGGCGGTTTTGGTCTGGTTGGGTCGCCAGTATGCTGCACGGGGATGGGTGATGCAGCTGCACATTGGGGCTATTCGTAACAACAATACGCGAATGTTCCGTTTACTTGGGCCGGACAGCGGTTTTGACTCAATTGGCGATAATAATATCAGTCAGCCGCTTGCCCGGTTGCTCGATAGCATGGATATGACCAACGAGCTGCCGAAAACGATTCTTTACTGCCTCAATCCACGTGATAACGAAGTGCTGGCGACGATGATTGGCAACTTCCAGGGGCCGGGTATTTCCGGGAAGGTACAGTTTGGTTCTGGTTGGTGGTTCAATGATCAGAAAGATGGTATGTTGCGCCAGCTGGAACAGTTATCACAGATGGGGTTGTTAAGTCAGTTTGTCGGCATGTTGACCGACTCTCGTAGTTTTCTGTCCTATACCCGGCATGAATATTTCCGACGTTTATTGTGTAACCTGATTGGCCGATGGGCTGAAGAGGGTGAAATCCCTGATGATGAAGTAATGTTGAGTCGTATGGTGCAGGACATTTGTTTCAATAATGCTCAGCGCTATTTTACGGTGGATCAGGCATTATTTGTCAGCTAATAATGCGAGGCACCGCAGGCAGTGATTGGTCAGCCAATTTTTTCTTTCGGTGCATTTTGCTATGTTATAAATCAAGTTAACATATTGTATTTGTTCATAATTTAATTGGTGTCATTGTTTGGTTTGTGTGGCTATAGCTGACTGACAACTTATGCTATAGTCTGAGTAATCCCCGATATTACGGGGTTATTTTGGTAAAAGTGAAGCCACAGCCACCATGAAACAAGCTCTATTTCAGCAGCGTCCCTACCAGGAGGTGGGTTCCATGCTGCGCCTGATGATCATTGAGAAAAAATATGCCGTAGGTGGGAGATTACCGCCAGAACGCGAAATAGCAGACATGCTTGAAGTCAGCCGTACGGTCGTTCGTGAAGCGTTGATCATGCTGGAAATCGAAGGCATCGTTGAAGTTCGTCGGGGCGCTGGTATTTTTGTGGTACGCATTCCTGATGGGAAAGAGGGGGTCGTCAGAGATGAAGAGAGCAGCGACGAGAATACACCGAACCAGTGTAATGATGCCGGTCCTTTTGAACTTCTCCAGGCCCGACAACTGCTGGAAAGTAACATAGCCGAATTCGCCGCCTTACAGGCGACCCGTGAAGATATCATAAAAATGCGCCGCGCTTTGCAGTTGCAGGAGGAGGGGGCAGTTTCTGACGATCACGAGGTCGGTGATATGCAATTTCATCTGGCAATTGCTGAAGCGACTCATAATAGCATGTTGGTTGAGCTGTTTAAGCAGTCCTGGCAGTGGCGTGTTAATAATCCCATGTGGATTCAGCTCCATCTTCATTTACGTGATACACAGTACCGTAAGGAATGGTTGGTCGATCACAAACAGATCCTTGCTGCTTTAATCAAAAAAGATGCACGGGCCGCGAAATTAGCCATGTGGCAGCATCTTGAGAATGTGAAAAACCGCCTGCTGGAACTCTCAGATTTTGATGATCTTAATTTCGACGGTTACCTCTTCGAATCCTGGCCATTACGTGATGCTAACGCTTGAACAGAATCCAACCGCAATAAGTAACGGCTTTATCTCGAAAATTCTGGATAAATGGGCGTATGGACACTTACTGGTTCCTGTCACGGCACTGTTGCAAATAGTCGGTGGTGATAAACTTATCATCCCCTTTTGCTGATGGAGCTGCACATGAACCCATTCAAAGGCCGGCATTTTCAGCGTGACATCATTCTGTGGGCCGTACGCTGGTACTGCAAATACGGCATCAGTTACCGTGAGCTGCAGGAGATGCTGGCTGAACGCGGAGTGAATGTCGATCACTCCACGATTTACCGCTGGGTTCAGCGTTATGCGCCTGAAATGGAAAAACGGCTGCGCTGGTACTGGCGTAACCCTTCCGATCTTTGCCCGTGGCACATGGATGAAACCTACGTGAAGGTCAATGGCCGCTGGGCGTATCTGTACCGGGCCGTCGACAGCCGGGGCCGCACTGTCGATTTTTATCTCTCCTCCCGTCGTAACAGCAAAGCTGCATACCGGTTTCTGGGTAAAATCCTCAACAACGTGAAGAAGTGGCAGATCCCGCGATTCATCAACACGGATAAAGCGCCCGCCTATGGTCGCGCGCTTGCTCTGCTCAAACGCGAAGGCCGGTGCCCGTCTGACGTTGAACACCGACAGATTAAGTACCGGAACAACGTGATTGAATGCGATCATGGCAAACTGAAACGGATAATCGGCGCCACGCTGGGATTTAAATCCATGAAGACGGCTTACGCCACCATCAAAGGTATTGAGGTGATGCGTGCACTACGCAAAGGCCAGGCCTCAGCATTTTATTATGGTGATCCCCTGGGCGAAATGCGCCTGGTAAGCAGAGTTTTTGAAATGTAAGGCCTTTGAATAAGACAAAAGGCTGCCTCATCGCTAACTTTGCAACAGTGCCCGTAGATTTACGTGCATAGCCGATTTTCATTCTTTTCTCGCTAATTAGTTATGGGGTTATTGTTATGTTGATACAGTAACGAGTTTTGTTACATGAGGGGAGTCATTTTTCGGGAGAAGTCAGGACTTTTCAAGACTGTCACAAAAACCATCGTTTTTGATACATTAATTTAACCAATAGGTTGCAGATCAAATCGCCTGTAACAGCCTTTCTGGCTGTTTGTCGTTTTCAGAAGACGGCTGCACTGAACGTCAGAAGCCGACTGCACTATAGCAGCGGAGGGGTTGGATCCATCAGGCAACGACGGGCTGCTGCCGGCCATCAGCGGACGCAGGGAGGACTTTCCGCAACCGGCCGTTCGATGCGGCACCGATGGCCTTCGCGCAGGGGTAGTGAATCCGCCAGGATTGACTTGCGCTGCCCTACCTCTCACTAGTGAGGGGCGGCAGCGCATCAAGCGGTGAGCGCACTCCGGCACCGCCAACTTTCAGCACATGCGTGTAAATCATCGTCGTAGAGACGTCGGAATGGCCGAGCAGATCCTGCACGGTTCGAATGTCGTAACCGCTGCGGAGCAAGGCCGTCGCGAACGAGTGGCGGAGGGTGTGCGGTGTGGCGGGCTTCGTGATGCCTGCTTGTTCTACGGCACGTTTGAAGGCGCGCTGAAAGGTCTGGTCATACATGTGATGGCGACGCACGACACCGCTCCGTGGATCGGTCGAATGCGTGTGCTGCGCAAAAACCCAGAACCACGGCCAGGAATGCCCGGCGCGCGGATACTTCCGCTCAAGGGCGTCGGGAAGCGCAACGCCGCTGCGGCCCTCGGCCTGGTCCTTCAGCCACCATGCCCGTGCACGCGACAGCTGCTCGCGCAGGCTGGGTGCCAAGCTCTCGGGTAACATCAAGGCCCGATCCTTGGAGCCCTTGCCCTCCCGCACGATGATCGTGCCGTGATCGAAATCCAGATCCTTGACCCGCAGTTGCAAACCCTCACTGATCCGCATGCCCGTTCCATACAGAAGCTGGGCGAACAAACGATGCTCGCCTTCCAGAAAACCGAGGATGCGAACCACTTCATCCGGGGTCAGCACCACCGGCAAGCGCCGCGACGGCCGAGGTCTTCCGATCTCCTGAAGCCAGGGCAGATCCGTGCACAGCACCTTGCCGTAGAAGAACAGCAAGGCCGCCAATGCCTGACGATGCGTGGAGACCGAAACCTTGCGCTCGTTCGCCAGCCAGGACAGAAATGCCTCGACTTCGCTGCTGCCCAAGGTTGCCGGGTGACGCACACCGTGGAAACGGATGAAGGCACGAACCCAGTGGACATAAGCCTGTTCGGTTGGTAAGCTGTAATGCAAGTAGCGTATGCGCTCACGCAACTGGTCCAGAACCTTGACCGAACGCAGCGGTGGTAACGGCGCAGTGGCGGTTTTCATGGCTTGTTATGACTGTTTTTTTGTACAGTCTATGCCTCGGGCATCCAAGCAGCAAGCGCGTTACGCCGTGGGTCGATGTTTGATGTTATGGAGCAGCAACGATGTTACGCAGCAGGGCAGTCGCCCTAAAACAAAGTTAGAAAAGGGCAAGTATGAAGAAATTATTTGTTTTATGTGTATGCTTCCTTTGTAGCATTACTGCCGCAGGAGCGGCTTTGCCTGATTTAAAAATCGAGAAGCTTGAAGAAGGTGTTTATGTTCATACATCGTTCGAAGAAGTTAACGGTTGGGGTGTTGTTTCTAAACACGGTTTGGTGGTTCTTGTAAACACTGACGCCTATCTGATTGACACTCCATTTACTGCTACAGATACTGAAAAGTTAGTCAATTGGTTTGTGGAGCGCGGCTATAAAATCAAAGGCACTATTTCCTCACATTTCCATAGCGACAGCACAGGGGGAATAGAGTGGCTTAATTCTCAATCTATTCCCACGTATGCATCTGAATTAACAAATGAACTTCTTAAAAAAGACGGTAAGGTGCAAGCTAAAAACTCATTTAGCGGAGTTAGTTATTGGCTAGTTAAAAATAAAATTGAAGTTTTTTATCCCGGCCCGGGGCACACTCAAGATAACGTAGTGGTTTGGTTACCTGAAAAGAAAATTTTATTCGGTGGTTGTTTTGTTAAACCGGACGGTCTTGGTAATTTGGGTGACGCAAATTTAGAAGCTTGGCCAAAGTCCGCCAAAATATTAATGTCTAAATATGGTAAAGCAAAACTGGTTGTTTCAAGTCATAGTGAAATTGGGGACGCATCACTCTTGAAACGTACATGGGAACAGGCTGTTAAAGGGCTAAATGAAAGTAAAAAACCATCACAGCCAAGTAACTAAATTTCTAACAAGGCGGTGAAACTCATTCCGCTTCGCTTCACTGGACGCCGCAAGCGGCGCCGTTTACCTTCGCGTTAGGCATCACAAAGTACAGCATCGTGACCAACAGCACCGATTCCGTCACACTGCGCCTCATGACTGAGCATGACCTTGCGATGCTCTATGAGTGGCTAAATCGATCTCATATCGTCGAGTGGTGGGGCGGAGAAGAAGCACGCCCGACACTTGCTGACGTACAGGAACAGTACTTGCCAAGCGTTTTAGCGCAAGAGTCCGTCACTCCATACATTGCAATGCTGAATGGAGAGCCGATTGGGTATGCCCAGTCGTACGTTGCTCTTGGAAGCGGGGACGGATGGTGGGAAGAAGAAACCGATCCAGGAGTACGCGGAATAGACCAGTCACTGGCGAATGCATCACAACTGGGCAAAGGCTTGGGAACCAAGCTGGTTCGAGCTCTGGTTGAGTTGCTGTTCAATGATCCCGAGGTCACCAAGATCCAAACGGACCCGTCGCCGAGCAACTTGCGAGCGATCCGATGCTACGAGAAAGCGGGGTTTGAGAGGCAAGGTACCGTAACCACCCCAGATGGTCCAGCCGTGTACATGGTTCAAACACGCCAGGCATTCGAGCGAACACGCAGTGATGCCTAACCCTTCCATCGAGGGGGACGTCCAAGGGCTGGCGCCCTTGGCCGCCCCTCATGTCAAACGTTAGACGGCAAAGTCACAGACCGCGGGATCTCTTATGACCAACTACTTTGATAGCCCCTTCAAAGGCAAGCTGCTTTCTGAGCAAGTGAAGAACCCCAATATCAAAGTTGGGCGGTACAGCTATTACTCTGGCTACTATCATGGGCACTCATTCGATGACTGCGCACGGTATCTGTTTCCGGACCGTGATGACGTTGATAAGTTGATCATCGGTAGTTTCTGCTCTATCGGGAGTGGGGCTTCCTTTATCATGGCTGGCAATCAGGGGCATCGGTACGACTGGGCATCATCTTTCCCGTTCTTTTATATGCAGGAAGAACCTGCATTCTCAAGCGCACTCGATGCCTTCCAAAAAGCAGGTAATACTGTCATTGGCAATGACGTTTGGATCGGCTCTGAGGCAATGGTCATGCCCGGAATCAAGATCGGGCACGGTGCGGTGATAGGCAGCCGCTCGTTGGTGACAAAAGATGTGGAGCCTTACGCTATCGTTGGCGGCAATCCCGCTAAGAAGATTAAGAAACGCTTCACCGATGAGGAAATTTCATTGCTTCTGGAGATGGAGTGGTGGAATTGGTCACTGGAGAAGATCAAAGCGGCAATGCCCATGCTGTGCTCGTCTAATATTGTTGGCCTGCACAAGTATTGGCTCGAGTTTGCCGTCTAATTCAGGCGATATATCATGAAAGGCTGGCTTTTTCTTGTTATCGCAATAGTTGGCGAAGTAATCGCAACATCCGCATTAAAATCTAGCGAGGGCTTTACTAAGCTTGCCCCTTCCGCCGTTGTCATAATCGCCGGCGGCTAGACCCCGCCGGCGCTGTCACCGCGGCGATCGAAATGCTGCGAGTCGGATCAGACGTCGTGGATGTCGGACCGGCCGCCAGCCATCCGGACGCGAGGCCTGTATCGCCGGCCGATGAGATCAGACGTATTGCGCCGCTCTTAGACGCCCTGTCCGATCAGATGCACCGTGTTTCAATCGACAGCTTCCAACCGGAAACCCAGCGCTATGCGCTCAAGCGCGGCGTGGGCTACCTGAACGATATCCAAGGATTTCCTGACCCTGCGCTCTATCCCGATATTGCTGAGGCGGACTGCAGGCTGGTGGTTATGCACTCAGCGCAGCGGGATGGCATCGCCACCCGCACCGGTCACCTTCGACCCGAAGACGCGCTCGACGAGATTGTGCGGTTCTTCGAGGCGCGGGTTTCCGCCTTGCGACGGAGCGGGGTCGCTGCCGACCGGCTCATCCTCGATCCGGGGATGGGATTTTTCTTGAGCCCCGCACCGGAAACATCGCTGCACGTGCTGTCGAACCTTCAAAAGCTGAAGTCGGCGTTGGGGCTTCCGCTATTGGTCTCGGTGTCGCGGAAATCCTTCTTGGGCGCCACCGTTGGCCTTCCTGTAAAGGATCTGGGTCCAGCGAGCCTTGCGGCGGAACTTCACGCGATCGGCAATGGCGCTGACTACGTCCGCACCCACGCGCCTGGAGATCTGCGAAGCGCAATCACCTTCTCGGAAACCCTCGCGAAATTTCGCAGTCGCGACGCCAGAGACCGAGGGTTAGATCATGCCTAGCATTCACCTTCCGGCCGCCCGCTAGCGGACCCTGGTCAGGTTCCGCGAAGGTGGGCGCAGACATGCTGGGCTCGTCAGGATCAAACTGCACTATGAGGCGGCGGTTCATACCGCGCCAGGGGAGCGAATGGACAGCGAGGAGCCTCCGAACGTTCGGGTCGCCTGCTCGGGTGATATCGACGAGGTTGTGCGGCTGATGCACGACGCTGCGGCGTGGATGTCCGCCAAGGGAACGCCCGCCTGGGACGTCGCGCGGATCGACCGGACATTCGCGGAGACCTTCGTCCTGAGATCCGAGCTCCTAGGGATCGCCTCAGAAAACGGAATCTATGGTCACTCCCGTTTTTGCAACACCGATTTTGACGACAAGTTGGCTTGCTTGAATCTATCCGGCGTCTGAATGGGATTTTATTCCCGCGCCTCGATGAGTTCCGCGCCTGATGAACCTCCAGAAAATATACGGCTTCAATGAGCCTTTCCGTTTTACAGGTTCCTCAACAGGCCGGTGGGCCGTTAGTATCATCAATATCAGTATTCGCAAAACCAGATGAATGATTGTTTAAACTGGTGTATTTCTGCCTTTATGCTTCGTAAGTTTGCTGTCGCGCCGTCAGTGCCCAGGCTATTCTGGCCAGCTTGTTTGCCAGAGCACAGGTGACGACAAAGTTGCTTTTCCGACACAACAACTCCCTGACCCAGTCGGCCAACTTGCCAGACTGGTGTTCCAGTTTTTGTATGAATACCCTGGCACACTGAACCAACAAAGTTCGGATCTTTTTGTTGCCCCGCTTGCTAATCCCTAACAATGTCGTCCGACCTCCCGTGCTGTACTGTCGGGGTACCAGCCCTGTTGCCGCCGCAAAGTCACGGCTGCTGGCGTACTGCTTCCCGTCGCCAATCTCAGTTGAAATAGTACTGGCAGTCAGCGTTCCAACGCAGGGAATACTCAGCAAGCGCTGTCCAACCTCATCTTCGTCCAACTTTCGTTTCAACTGAGATTCCAGATCTTTAATCTGCTCAACAAGATAGTGATAATGCTGTTGTAATTTCAGCAGTAACTGGCTGAGATAAAGAGGCAAACTACTGTCCTCAAGAAGGGTACTCAGTCGACTAATAACGGCAGCACCTCGCGGAACGCTGATACCAAATTCCAGCAGAAAAGCATGCATCTGATTAGTTGTTTTCACCTTATCCTGAACCAGGGATTCACGGACACGATGCAGAGCTCGCATTGCCTGCTGAGATTCGGTTCTGGGCTGCACGAAACGCATAGATGGACGTGATGCTGCTTCACAGATAGCTTCAGCATCAACGAAGTCATTTTTGTTGCTTTTAACGAATGGGCGGACAAATTGCGGTGATATCAGCTTTGGAAAATGCCCTAACTCTTCCAGCTTGCGTGCCATAAAGTGAGAACCGCCACAGGCTTCCATCGCGATGGTTGTTGCCGGGCATGTCGCCAGAAATTCGATTAGCTTTGGTCGGGTGAATTTTTTACGGTAAACGGCCTTCCCACGATGATCCTGACAATGAATATGGAAAGAGTTCTTACCCAGATCGATACCAATAAGCGCAATGTTTTCCATGATGGTTCTCCGAATGAAAGCCTGTCCTCAGCATAGTACTGGGAAGGAGGGAGTGACCATCTCATTAAATAAAGCACGCTAAGCCGTAAGTAAGCGTGCTCCTGTGAAAGCCACAGCTAAAACTGCGTAGTACACATAGAGGTATTTTTTTCTAGATTTATATCGAATTTCGTTATCGAATTTCGCTTATTATTGATCAACTCGTTGCAGATCATGAAGGCGAAAGTATGACGAATAACCCTACCGATGACAGCAGACCATGGTCGGTCTTTCTTATTTTTCTGCGGCTTGGATTGACATCTTTTGGCGGCCCCATTGCGCACTTGGGCTACTTCCGCGCCGAATTTGTCACACGGCGGCGCTGGCTCTCCGAACGGAGCTATGCTGACTTGGTCGCGCTTTGTCAGTTCTTGCCAGGGCCTGCAAGCAGCCAGGTCGGCATAGCGGTAGGACTGTCTCGGGCTGGATACAGCGGGGCGCTGGCTGCTTGGGCTGGCTTCACGCTGCCGTCTGCCATAGCCTTGATCCTTTTTGCGCTCGGCATCTCCAGCTATGGCGATTACGTCTCGCAGGGCGCGTTGCATGGCTTAAAAGTGGTGGCTGTGGCCGTGGTCGCTCAAGCAGTATGGGGCATGGCGCGTAACCTATGCACGGATGGGCTGCGAGTCACCATCATGGCAATTGCTACCTGCGTCGTTTTACTTGTGCCGTCCGCGTGGGGACAGGTTGGCGTGATTGCTATCGCAGGCATCGCAGGCCGGTTATTGTTCAAGCCAGCGAAAGTTGTTGAGCATGACCCCCTACCTATCACGGTCAGTCACCGGGCCGGCGTGCTTTGGCTCTCGCTGTTCTTTGTCTTGCTGATTGGCCTGCCGGTGTTGGCCGAACTGATGCCAAGTCAAACCATGGCAATGGTGGATTCCTTCTATCGTGTCGGATCACTGGTGTTCGGCGGTGGTCACGTTGTGCTGCCATTACTGCAAGCCGAAGTGGTGCCCTCCGGCTGGGTCAACAATGAATCCTTTCTCGCGGGGTACGGGGCAGCTCAAGCGGTGCCCGGCCCTTTGTTCACGTTCGCCGCGTTTCTTGGTGCCTCGATGAACACCGCCCCGTCGGGCTGGATCGGCGGCATTGTGTGTCTGCTGGCTATCTTCGCGCCCTCGTTCTTGCTGGTCGTCGGATCAATGCCATTTTGGGAGCGTTTGCGCCGCAATACAGGCATCCAAGCTGCGCTGGCCGGGATCAATGCCGCTGTAGTCGGCTTGCTGCTGGCCGCGCTGTATCAGCCTGTATGGACTAGCGCCATCTTTCAGCCGCAAGACTTCGGCTTGGCATTAGTTGCCCTTGTCGCACTTATGTTCTGGAAGCTCCCGCCGTGGCTGGTTGTCCTCGGTAGCGGTGCAGCTGGGTGGCTGTTGAGCGTCGCTCTGTGAGGCACAAAAAATGACTGACAAAGACCTCTACGGCGGTTTGATCCGCCTGCACATCCTTCACCATGCAGCCGAGGAACCTGTCTTTGGGCTGGGGATCATCGAAGAGCTACGCCGACACGGCTACGAGATGAGCGCTGGCACCGTGTACCCGATGCTGCACGGCCTGGAAAAAAAAGGCTATCTGACCTCACGCCACGAACGCACCGGGCGACGTGAACGGCGTGTTTATGACATCACTGAACAAGGCAGAACTGCACTTGCTGATGCGAAAACAAAGGTCAAGGAGCTGTTCGGAGAGTTGGTAGAAGGTGGTTGAGTTTTTGCTTCTATGTCAGGTTGAGCTATACCCTAACTGGATTGTCATTTTCAGAAGACGACTGCACCAGTTGATTGGGCGTAATGGCTGTTGTGCAGCCAGCTCCTGACAGTTCAATATCAGAAGTGATCTGCACCAATCTCGACTATGCTCAATACTCGTGTGGGCTCTGTTGCAAAAATCGTGAAGCTTGAGCATGCTTGGCGGAGATTGGACGGACGGAACGATGACGGATTTCAAGTGGCGCCATTTCCAGGGTGATGTGATCCTGTGGGCGGTGCGCTGGTATTGTCGCTATCCGATCAGCTATCGCGACCTTGAGGAAATGCTGGCGGAACGCGGCATTTCGGTCGACCATACGACGATCTATCGCTGGGTCCAGTGCTACGCCCCGGAGATGGAGAAGCGGCTGCGCTGGTTCTGGCGGCGTGGCTTTGATCCGAGCTGGCGCCTGGATGAAACCTACGTCAAGGTGCGGGGCAAGTGGACCTACCTGTACCGGGCAGTCGACAAGCGGGGCGACACGATCGATTTCTACCTGTCGCCGACCCGCAGCGCCAAGGCAGCGAAGCGGTTCCTGGGCAAGGCCCTGCGAGGCCTGAAGCACTGGGAAAAGCCTGCCACGCTCAATACCGACAAAGCGCCGAGCTATGGTGCAGCGATCACCGAATTGAAGCGCGAAGGAAAGCTGGACCGGGAGACGGCCCACCGGCAGGTGAAGTATCTCAATAACGTGATCGAGGCCGATCACGGAAAGCTCAAGATACTGATCAAGCCGGTGCGCGGTTTCAAATCGATCCCCACGGCCTATGCCACGATCAAGGGATTCGAAGTCATGCGAGCCCTGCGCAAAGGACAGGCTCGCCCCTGGTGCCTGCAGCCCGGCATCAGGGGCGAGGTGCGCCTTGTGGAGAGAGCTTTTGGCATTGGGCCCTCGGCGCTGACGGAGGCCATGGGCATGCTCAACCACCATTTCGCAGCAGCCGCCTGATCGGCGCAGAGCGACAGCCTACCTCTGACTGCCGCCAATCTTTGCAACAGAGCCCGCCGTGCTAGTCTGCTCGGTGATGGTGGAGTGAAGCCAACCCGCAATCGGGTTATGAATCTGCATCGCGATTCGCAATCAGCTGTCTCTTGAGCATGTCGAACTCCTGCGATGTTATCTCGCCGTGCTCGTGCTGCTACACCAACTTGTCCAACTCATCCGCCACACCGCTCCCCACCACCTGCGATGGCCAGGTTGTTTGCTGGGCGCATTGGCGGAGTATCGTCTCGACCCGGGACACCCACACCGGCACAACCTTACGGGAGTGATTCACTGTCAAAGAATCGGCCCGGTGCTCTGACGCAAGTATCGGGATGGTCACCATTTGTAAGCCGTAGACCTGAGTGGTGATCAAGACTTCGATACCACCGACCGTACCGGTACTAATCGACGACGGTCGTGTTCGTCGCCTGCCGCAGGGACTCTGCACACCTCCGTTTACGCATGTGCCTGGAGGAGTTGGAAATCGTCGTGTTCGGGAAACATTAAACACAGGATGGCAGCGATCTGAGCCAGCACATGATCAGCTAGCTCACCATCCGGATCGACGGCCCACTGCATCGTCGCGCCAGCGATGACCGAGTGCAGGAGCAACTCAGCTGCCGCAGGAGCACCTGGGGGCAGTCGCTTGCGGATCCCCTCCACCACCGCGCGGTTCCGCTGGATCGCAAGCGTGCGTAGCTCCGGCACCTGGAGCTCGTACCAGGAGATGAGATAGTTCACCGAGAAGTCGTTGCGAGTGTTCATGCTCCGAACGAGCACCTGCAAAAATTCCCAGAGCCCTTGCGGCCCTGCGCCTATCGGTATCGCATTCAGGTAATGCCGCACCTGCTCGACGCCGCGCTCCATCATCCTCACCAGCAGCGTATCGCGGTTGGTGAAGCGCTGGATTAACGCTGCGCGGGAGAGCCCCACCTCCTTTGCTACTCCGCTGAGCGTGAACTCTATGGGACCGCAACGCTTCAGCACTACGGTGGCGGCCTCGAGTACCTCGTCATCGGACTTGAGCTTGGGGCGGGGCATCAGTGTTCACCTTCTGTATGGGTTGGGGCGGAGGCTGTGGCTGCCGCCGCCATTGTAGCAAATTGAAGACGGAGCGAGAGTAGAGCCACGAGCCCCGCAAACACGGCCGATACAACGAGGCCAGGGAGCGGACCAGCAAGGTCGACAAACGCGCCGGCCGCAAGCATAACCATGGGCGAGGCTGACAGCATCACCGCCGAGACCGTGCCGAGTACCCGGCCGAGAAGTTCTGGCGGCGTGCGGTTGTAGATGGCAGCGTTGAGAATGGGAGAGACTGAGCCGGTCAGCAGTCCCACGAGCGCGCCCAACAACATCAGCACCGGCACGCCTGGCAACTGTGAAAGCAGAAGCGAGCCCACCGCAGAGCCACAAAATGCCACCGCCAGCCAGTTCTGCGCTGATATCCGGGCGCCGACCGACGCATGAATGGCAATGCCAAGGAGACCACCAGCCCCCATCATTGAGGAGAACAGCCCGAGCTCTGCTACTTGGCGTCCTGCATCTACAAACAGCGCAGGCATGATGACGCTGCCGTTGGCGCCAACGATGCCCACGAAGATCATCACTATACCAAAGAGAGGGCGCAGCAGGGGTTCGCTCCAGAGAAAAGCGACGCCGGCGCGCATGGAGAGAGTCGCCGTCGTGGTCATCGTCCGAGCGGCACGCGCGGGAAGCACCCACGCGCCGAGCAGACCTGCAAGGACGGAGCAGAACGCCGTCAGCCCGAGCGTTGGCGCAGCGCCAAGCAGGCCGATTGCGGCCCCCCCAAGGGCCGGGCCACCTAGAATCGCGACGTTCCCGATCACCGCTTTCAGTGACGAGACGCGCTCAACGGAGAGCCCGGCGACGTGGCCGAGTTTGGGCAGCTCACTGTCCTGCGCGGCCATACCGGGTGCGTCGAACGCGGCACCGAGCACCACGCAAGCGATCAGCCCAGTGTTCGAGAGGGCGCCAACGGCATCGAGCAGTGGGATGCTCGCCATGGCCACGCCGCCCACCACACCCGAGATCAATGCGACGGGCGCGCGCCCGAACCGATCGACGAGGCCACCACCAACCCACGCGCCGATGATGGTCGCGATGACGCTGCTAGCGGCCGTGGCGCCCGCCCAGGCCGCGCTCTTTGTATGAGACAGGACGAACCATGGAAGCGCGAGGGCCGCCACCGCGTTGCCGATCCGGAAGAGAAAGGTCGCCGCGAACAGCGTCGCGAGCGGGCTATATCGACGTTCGCTCATTCCGCTGCGGCGAGCTGCGCCTTCGCCGCAGCGAGGTACTCTTCGTTACCCGAGTCGAGGGCGAAGAGTGCGTAGGTGACCGCCCCGAACGCAAGGCGCTCCGCGATGTGGTGGGCGAGCCGCGGCCACACCCGGCCACCGGCCGCTTCATACGTGAGGAGGAGCTTCGCGAGCCCCTCTTCACCAAAGACCATAAGGTGCGCGGCCATGTCGATGGCAGGGTCATCAACGCGGGCCTCGCTCCAGTCGATCATCCCGCTGACGCGCTCCGTGTTGTCGATGAGCACATGGCCCACGTAGAGATCGCCATGCACCACCACGGAGAAATCTGGCCACGACGAATCGTCGTCGAGCCAGCGCTGCCACCGGTGGAGGCGCTTGTCGTTCACCACGAACTCGCGTCGGACGCGGTCAACGTCGTCGGCCACCTTCTGACGGGCCTGCGTCGGTGTACGGATGAGCATCCCCGCATCCACGGCGGCGGAAATGGGGACGGCATGCAGGGCGGCGAGCGCGGTCGCGAAGCTCTCCGCGAAGACCTCCGAGTCCTGCGGCACGACCCAGTCGGGCGTGGACGAACCAGGCTGGATGACCATCGCAGTCGAGTCTTCGAGCATGGGATAGGCAACGAGCTCGGCGTTGGCCACGCGCCAGTCCGGCACCGCGAACGGCAGGCGATTCTTGAGCATTGCCAGCACCCGCGCCTCTGGTTCGACCTTCGCGCTTACCTCGGCTCGGCGCGGGATGCGCAGCACCCACCGACGTCCATCGTCGACGGTGGCGATCACGATCCTATAGTCGAGCCCAAGCTCATTGACAGTCAGCGGGCCATGGAGCTTGAGCCCATGTCGGGCTGCAAGTGCGTACAGTTGGGAGGTATCGGCGGTCGTGACTACGGTCATGATTCACTCCTGAGGGCTTGACGGGTTTAGCCACCTAAATGTAACAGTCACGTCGGTTATATTCAATCCGGCACTGTTGCAAAGTTAGCGATGAGGCAGCCTTTTGTCTTATTCAAAGGCCTTACATTTCAAAAACTCTGCTTACCAGGCGCATTTCGCCCAGGGGATCACCATAATAAAATGCTGAGGCCTGGCCTTTGCGTAGTGCACGCATCACCTCAATACCTTTGATGGTGGCGTAAGCCGTCTTCATGGATTTAAATCCCAGCGTGGCGCCGATTATCCGTTTCAGTTTGCCATGATCGCATTCAATCACGTTGTTCCGGTACTTAATCTGTCGGTGTTCAACGTCAGACGGGCACCGGCCTTCGCGTTTGAGCAGAGCAAGCGCGCGACCATAGGCGGGCGCTTTATCCGTGTTGATGAATCGCGGGATCTGCCACTTCTTCACGTTGTTGAGGATTTTACCCAGAAACCGGTATGCAGCTTTGCTGTTACGACGGGAGGAGAGATAAAAATCGACAGTGCGGCCCCGGCTGTCGACGGCCCGGTACAGATACGCCCAGCGGCCATTGACCTTCACGTAGGTTTCATCCATGTGCCACGGGCAAAGATCGGAAGGGTTACGCCAGTACCAGCGCAGCCGTTTTTCCATTTCAGGCGCATAACGCTGAACCCAGCGGTAAATCGTGGAGTGATCGACATTCACTCCGCGTTCAGCCAGCATCTCCTGCAGCTCACGGTAACTGATGCCGTATTTGCAGTACCAGCGTACGGCCCACAGAATGATGTCACGCTGAAAATGCCGGCCTTTGAATGGGTTCATGTGCAGCTCCATCAGCAAAAGGGGATGATAAGTTTATCACCACCGACTATTTGCAACAGTGCCGTTTACTCATATATACTTTAGATTGATTTAAAACTTCATTTTTAATTTAAAAGGATCTAGGTGAAGATCCTTTTTGATAATCTCATGACCAAAATCCCTTAACGTGAGTTTTCGTTCCACTGAGCGTCAGACCCCGTATAGTGTTTTGCAGTTTAGAGGAGATATCGCGATGCATACGCGGAAGGCAATAACGGAGGCGCTTCAAAAACTCGGAGTCCAAACCGGTGACCTCTTGATGGTGCATGCCTCACTTAAAGCGATTGGTCCGGTCGAAGGAGGAGCGGAGACGGTCGTTGCCGCGTTACGCTCCGCGGTTGGGCCGACTGGCACTGTGATGGGATACGCGTCGTGGGACCGATCACCCTACGAGGAGACTCTGAATGGCGCTCGGCTGGATGACGAAGCCCGCCGTACCTGGCTGCCGTTCGATCCCGCAACAGCCGGGACTTACCGTGGGTTCGGCCTGCTGAATCAATTTCTGGTTCAAGCCCCCGGCGCGCGGCGCAGCGCGCACCCCGATGCATCGATGGTCGCGGTTGGTCCGCTGGCTGAAACGCTGACGGAGCCTCACGAACTCGGTCACGCCTTGGGGGAAGGATCGCCCGTCGAGCGGTTCGTTCGCCTTGGCGGGAAGGCCCTGCTGTTGGGTGCGCCGCTAAACTCCGTTACCGCATTGCACTACGCCGAGGCGGTTGCCGATATCCCCAACAAACGGTGGGTGACGTATGAGATGCCGATGCTTGGAAGAGACGGTGAAGTCGCCTGGAAAACGGCATCGGATTACGATTCAAACGGCATTCTCGATTGCTTTGCTATCGAAGGAAAGCCGGATGCGGTTGAAACTATAGCAAATGCTTACGTGAAGCTCGGTCGCCATCGAGAAGGTGTCGTGGGCTTTGCTCAGTGCTACCTGTTCGACGCGCAGGACATCGTGACGTTCGGCGTCACCTATCTTGAGAAGCATTTCGGAACCACTCCGATCGTGCCTCCGCACGAGGCCGTCGAGCGCTCTTGCGAGCCTTCAGGTTAGAGGCCGTCGACAATGATAATCTGGATCAACGGACCTTTCGGCGCCGGAAAGACGACGCTCGCTAAGCGGCTGCGCGATCGGCGTTCCAAATCGCTGATCTTTGACCCCGAGGAAATCGGGTTCGTGGTGAAAGAAACGGTCCCCATGCCAGCGAGCGGAGACTATCAGGATCTCCCCTTGTGGAGGGGACTTACGATCGCGGCGGTCAGGGAGATTCGAAGGAATTACTCGCAGGACATCATCATCCCAATGACGCTCGTGCACCCGGACTATCTGACTGAGATACTCGACGGGGTAAGGCGGATCGACGATCAGCTGCTGCACATCTTTCTGACGCTCAACGAGGACCTATTGCGTCACCGGATCGCGAACCAGACCATGCATCCTGACCCGAATCGAAATGCGGAGATTCGAGAGTGGCGATTAGCGAATGTCGCCCGATGCTTGGCCGCAAGGGAACGGCTTCCATGCACAACCCGTGTTCTCGATAGTGGTGCACACACCAGCGATGAACTCGCAGCGATGGTGCTCGACGGAATCGATGGGCGCACCTGATCGCCTTCGACGCCTGCGCAAAGCGTAGCGCGAGGGTGGCGGGCTCACGACCAAACGCCCAGAGGTCGATCATCGCAGGGATGTTTGGCTTTGTGGTGCGGACGACGGGACTCGAACCCGTACTCTCACAGAGAAGCAGATTTTCGTACCACCTCGACTTTCGCCGCCGTCTGATGACGTTCGTGGTCTGGACTGTCCCTTCGCCATTGCCCGAAGGCTTTAGGCGCCGCCCGTCCAGTCTCTACACCTTCCCCCGAAGGGGCTTGGCTCGGGATTGGCTTAGGGTATTGCCCGTTAGCGTTCCCCGACTTTGAGCGGTTCTACTCCGCGGATTTCCCCGCGGGCACTCCAATTTTAAAGTCTGCTGCGTCTACCGATTTCGCCACGTCCGCCTTTTTTCGCCGTTCCTAGCGCTCGTGCGATGCACCTATGTTGCACCTAGCGCCGAATCGTTCTTCGTCATCCTGAAAAACCACGTCTCCTAAAGCCTTGCATAGCTTATCTTTTCTCCACCACGAACTTTTTTGTGGGATGGTAGAAGTCCGCTGGCTTGCCAGGCCTTGTTAGCTTGTACGGTCATGGTTATCGGGTAAAGAATATTGACGGCATCGCTGGTGTCGGTGGCTGAAAAGCCGGCTCCCATCAGGGCAATAGCCATTTCAGATGCAGGCGTACAGGGCAATGGTCAACAGCTACAGCCTGTCTGACGATTCCGGCGTCATGGCTGCGGCGGCTATCACGCATTTTTTGTTCGGTCAGGCGGTGTTTTCGTACCTCAATGGTTGGAGCGTGTTGATCGGACCTGGTACAGGTTTGGACAGCACGGGCTGCAAATACGCAAGGGATTTAATGGGCCTGGTGGCGTTCACGGCTTTTATCGTGACGTTTCTGTTCAGGGGCTACTCATAATCTCGTGGCTCGGCGGTTCCCGGCACACCATGACAGTAAGGAAGGACCCTGTGTCTCAACTCTCCCAGCTTCGAAGCCCCGCCGCCGTGCAGGCTGCCATCGATGAGTTCGTGCAACTGGGCCGCACGAAATTCCTGGCGCGCCACGGCTACGGCAAGTCCCGCGACTTCCTGGTACGTGATCCGAAGACCGGCACCGATTGCGATTCCAAGGCCATCGCCGGTGTGGCCTTCGGCAAGCAATTTCCCGAGCAGGGCCCGCTCACTGCTGACAGCTTCTCCGGTGGCGAGACGACCGTCGTTCCGGCGCTGACGCGGCTCGGGTTTCGCATCATTCGCATCGGCGAAGACTGGTCCGAAGAAGAGGTCCTGGCCACGGTCGAAGACTATTTCGACATGCTGCGTGCCGAGGCGGCTGGGGAGCCGTACCACAAGTCCGAGCACAACCAGGCACTGCGCCAACTGCTGAACGGTCGCAGCAAGTCTTCAGTCGAGCTCAAGCACCAGAACATTAGCGCCGTACTCGATGCCCTGGGCCTGCCCTATATCAACGGCTACAAGCCACGCGGCAACAGCCAACTGCTGCTGCGTAAATCCGTACACGCCTACGTTCTGGAACATCAGCAGACGGTCGGCGCTCTTGTCGATGCCCTGGAGGAGGTAAAACTTCCGGGTGACAAAACCTACCGAGCGGCTTTGGTAGAACCACCCGCCCGTGAAGTGCTTGTGCGTACCCCGGCATCTCTACGGCAACGCCTACCGCGAAAGTTCGATTATGCCGCTCGCGATGAAGCCAACCGCAAGCTGGGCCGGGCAGGGGAGCAGTGGGTGATTGGCTACGAACAGCAACGCCTGACCGAGCTCGGCCACCCAGAGCTTTTTCAGCGGCTGGATTGGGTGTCCGACACCCAGGGAGACGGTGCGGGGTTCGACATCCTGTCGTTCGAAGAGGACGCCCATGAGCGCTTCATCGAGGTGAAAACCACCAATGGCGGGGTAGGCTCGTCTTTCTTGGTCAGCCACAACGAACTCGAATTCTCCAAGGAGGCGGGCGATCAATTCCATCTGTATCGCGTGTTCCAGTTTCGGGACGGTCCGCGCCTGTTCACGCTACCCGGCGACCTCAGCCAACATGTGCATCTCAAGCCGACGGACTACCGGGCGAGTTTCCGGAGTTTGGTGGGGTAAAGGCAGGGTTCTGTTGAGCCGAATGGCTGTGTGCGGCCGATTCTGTTGAAAAAGTAGCGGCCTCCCCATGCCGTTGGCAAAATTGCTTTGTCAGCGAGCGTGGGGGCGAACAGCATGATGGGACAGTTACCGGGAGGACAGCAGCGCCTGTTCTACTCGTTCAATCTGGAAGATCACGTCCCGGCCCAACATCTCCTGCGCAGCATCGACCAGTGCTTGGATCTCAGTGATCTACGTGCCTACCTGGCAGATTTCTATAGCCCCATCGGGCGTCCCTCGATTGACCCGGAGTTGATGGTGCGCATGCTGGTCGTCGGCTACTGCTATGGCATTCGTTCCGAGCGGCGATTGTGCGAAGAGGTGCACCTGAACCTGGCCTATCGCTGGTTCTGCCGGTTGGGTCTGGAAGACGAAGTCCCCAATCACTCGACCTTCTCGAAGAATCGCCATGGGCGTTTTCGTGACAGCGATCTATTCCGCTGGTTATTCAATGAGGTGCTGCGGCGCTGCATGGCAGCCGGCCTAGTCAAGGGTGAAGGTTTCGCCGTCGACGCCAGCATCATTAAGGCGGATGCCAGCCGGCAACGTGGGGTGGCGGGAGATGAGGTCGATTGGAACGATCCAAAGCTCAGCAGCCGCGCAGTGCGCGAGTACCTCGAAGCCCTTGATGAAGAGGCGCTGGCTGAGGCTCTTCCCAAGAAAATTTCGCTCACTGATCCTCAGTCCCGTTGGACAGCAGCGCCAGGTGGCCCGGCCTTTTTTGCCTACTCCACGAATTACCTGATCGACACTGAGCACGGTGTGATCATGGACGTGGAAGCTACCCCGGCGCACCGTACCGCCGAAGTCGATTCGACTAGGACGATGGTCGAGCGTGTCGAGGCGCAGTTCGATCTCACACCGGAACGCCTTATCGGCGATACCGCTTATGGCACCGCCCCGATGCTGGCCTGGATGGTCGAAGAAAAGGACATCGAACCGCATGTGCCGGTGTGGGACAAGACCGAGCGCAAGGACGACAGCCTCTCCAGTAACGACTTTCACTGGAGTCAGGACGCCAATGAATATCGCTGCCCAGCCGGCAAACCGCTACGCAGTGAATGGCGCGCCTTCACCCAGCAAAGGTCGCGGGTAACTAAGGCCAAAACCGTCATTTACCGCTCCAGCCAAACCGACTGCGCCACCTGCCCGTTGAAAGCGAAATGCTGCCCCAACACGCCGAATCGGAAGATCGTCCGCAGCATCCATGAGGCTGCCCGCGACGTGGCTCGACGCATCGCCAAGACACCGGAGTACCTCGTCTCTCGCTGCGAACGAAAGAAGGTGGAGATGCTTTTCGCCCACCTCAAACGGATCATGAAACTCGACCGTTTACGACTGCGTGGCCTAACGGGTGCCACTGACGAATTCACCTTGGCTGCGATGGTGCAGAACCTGCGCCGCATGGCCAAGCTTTTGCCTCAAGGGCCACCGCTGACGGGATAGGTATGCCTGCTACGAGCAGAAACCCTCAAATTAACCCTTAAACCTGAGCAAGGACGCTCAGTGAAACGCCGGAAGGCAACTTGAAGTGGCTTGCAGCCACTTCGACAGCAGGCACACCTGATCGGCAGGCTGCCGCTAAAGCTACTTTTTCAACAGAATCGGCCGATTTGTGCCGGTCGTCAAGGACCGCTTCGGATCACTCTCAACCGGATCGCGGGCCAGCTGATTTGCTAAAACCCGCGCCAAACTCAACGAAGGATTTCGCATGATCCGTTTTTTTTGGCGATCACGCTCGGCCTGATGGTTGGCTGCTCGTCGAGTTCAAGTTCGATCTGATCAGTGAGCGGTAGCGCAAGTGGATCGCCTCAGCCAAGCAGCGTTGTTGCCGGCGGCCGGAAGAAAGCCTTGAACTAGTAGCGGAAAGGATGAAACTTTATTTTTACGATTCTCAGCATTTTCCAAGGTTGAGCGAAAATTAGGATGATACTTTAATGATTCCGGCCTCCATCCCCACAAAACGCTTGCAGATGGCAGAATTGAAATAAGTCATTGTTTTAAATGGATTTTTGCAGGAATTGCTACGTTGCAGGGTCCTGTAGTTAGGATGACACTTTATTTTCCTCCCACAGGCCTCGTGATACGCCTATTTTTATAGGTTAATGTCATGATAATAATGGTTTCTTAGACGTCAGGTGGCACTTTTCGGGGAAATGTGCGCGGAACCCCTATTTGTTTATTTTTCTAAATACATTCAAATATGTATCCGCTCATGAGACAATAACCCTGGTAAATGCTTCAATAATATTGAAAAAGGAAGAGTATGAGTATTCAACATTTTCGTGTCGCCCTTATTCCCTTTTTTGCGGCATTTTGCCTTCCTGTTTTTGCTCACCCAGAAACGCTGGTGAAAGTAAAAGATGCTGAAGATCAGTTGGGTGCACGAGTGGGTTACATCGAACTGGATCTCAACAGCGGTAAGATCCTTGAGAGTTTTCGCCCCGAAGAACGTTTTCCAATGATGAGCACTTTTAAAGTTCTGCTATGTGGTGCGGTATTATCCCGTGTTGACGCCGGGCAAGAGCAACTCGGTCGCCGCATACACTATTCTCAGAATGACTTGGTTGAGTACTCACCAGTCACAGAAAAGCATCTTACGGATGGCATGACAGTAAGAGAATTATGCAGTGCTGCCATAACCATGAGTGATAACACTGCTGCCAACTTACTTCTGACAACGATCGGAGGACCGAAGGAGCTAACCGCTTTTTTGCACAACATGGGGGATCATGTAACTCGCCTTGATCGTTGGGAACCGGAGCTGAATGAAGCCATACCAAACGACGAGCGTGACACCACGATGCCTGCAGCAATGGCAACAACGTTGCGCAAACTATTAACTGGCGAACTACTTACTCTAGCTTCCCGGCAACAATTTAATAGACTGGATGGAGGCGGATAAAGTTGCAGGACCACTTCTGCGCTCGGCCCTTCCGGCTGGCTGGTTTATTGCTGATAAATCTGGAGCCGGTGAGCGTGGGTCTCGCGGTATCATTGCAGCACTGGGGCCAGATGGTAAGCCCTCCCGTATCGTAGTTATCTACACGACGGGGAGTCAGGCAACTATGGATGAACGAAATAGACAGATCGCTGAGATAGGTGCCTCACTGATTAAGCATTGGTAACTGTCAGACCAAGTTTACTCATATATACTTTAGATTGATTTAAAACTTCATTTTTAATTTAAAAGGATCTAGGTGAAGATCCTTTTTGATAATCTCATGACCAAAATCCCTTAACGTGAGTTTTCGTTCCACTGAGCGTCAGACCCCTTATCTGAACATAAAACACTATCAATAAGTTGGAGTCATTACCCCCCGGACGAGTGGGAATCCATGGTAGGGATTTTTACCGAAATGGAAGAACACTATTAGGGGGCACCTCAGAAAACGGAATCTATGGTCACTCCCGTTTTTGCAACACCGATTTTGACGACAAGTTGGCTTGCTTGAATCTATCCGGCGTCTGAATGGGATTTTATTCCCGCGCCTCGATGAGTTCCGCGCCTGATGAACCTCCAGAAAATATACGGCTTCAATGAGCCTTTCCGTTTTACAGGTTCCTCAACAGGCCGGTGGGCCGTTAGTATCATCAATATCAGTATTCGCAAAACCAGATGAATGATTGTTTAAACTGGTGTATTTCTGCCTTTATGCTTCGTAAGTTTGCTGTCGCGCCGTCAGTGCCCAGGCTATTCTGGCCAGCTTGTTTGCCAGAGCACAGGTGACGACAAAGTTGCTTTTCCGACACAACAACTCCCTGACCCAGTCGGCCAACTTGCCAGACTGGTGTTCCAGTTTTTGTATGAATACCCTGGCACACTGAACCAACAAAGTTCGGATCTTTTTGTTGCCCCGCTTGCTAATCCCTAACAAT